>JANMYZ010000307.1:0-3968 GCA_031382605.1 Planctomycetota bacterium
CCGAGGCGTTGCCAGCTGCTGGCTTTGGGGCGGTGGATGTCCGGTCGCTTTTTGCGATCGCGGGCGTCGCGCGCCCTGGACCTTTCGCGGGAGTGCTGGCCGTGCGCGCAGCGGAAGCGGACGGACGACGGGCAGCGGAGCGAGGGGGTATGGCCATGGGGCGAAAATCTATTCCAAGAGATTTGGCCACCGTCGCGCAAGTCCAGGATCGCATGCGCCTGTGTGCTTCATGGCGGCATCAGTGACGCACAGCCGTCGTCGGCCGACTGTGGCTGCACGAGCCGCATTTTTCGGACAAAAAAACAGCTAAGGTTCCCAAGCGAGTCGCCAAGCATAGGCCCAAGGAACGCTCCGTGAGCCGGGTACGGTTCACCGCGATCACCCGCTCTTGCGGCATGGGAGTGAGCGTTACCGTCTCGCCCACTTCTGAGCGTACCGTTCGTTGTACGTTCCCTTAACTCACCGACAGGAGGCTTCTGCCATGATCCGTATGTCCACGATTGTCGCCGGTATCGCCGGTATCGCTTTCACCATCGCCATGACCGCATGCGGCGACAAAGAAGTCGCGGTTGCTCAACCAGCGGTTTCGGTCAGCGAAACCAAGGTTCATCAGGTTCCAGCGGGCACTCCGCTGAAGTTTGCGTTCATCACCAACAACAGCAGTGAATTCTGGAAGATCGCCGAAAAAGGCGTGCAGAAAGCCAATGCCGAACTGGGCATCAACGCTGAAGTGAAATTGCCTGAAACCGGCAAGCCAGAACAGCAGAAGAAATTCATCGAAGACTTGATCAGCCAAGGCTACCACGGCTTCGCCATCAGTTTGATTTCCCCTGCGGATCAGACGCGCGACATCGAAAAGGCAGCAGCGAAACTCAACGTCATTACCCACGATAGCGACGGCCCAAAGTCGAAGCGTTTGGCCTACATCGGCACCAACAACTTCGAAGCCGGCAGAGTGCTGGGCGGCGAGTTAAAGAAGCTCTTGCCGAACGGCGGAAAAATTGCCGCGTTCGTCGGCACGCTGTCAGCAGACAATGCCAGCGAGCGCCTCAAAGGCGTGAAGGCTGCATTAGTCGACACCAAGCTCGAAGTCGTGATGACCAAAGAAGACAACAAGGACATGACCAAAGCGCGGACCAATGTGGAAGACGTGATTAACGCCAATCCTGAAGTGGTCGCCTTCATCGGTCTGTGGTCGTACAACACGCCGTCGATCGTCGCCGCCGTGAAATCGAGCAATAAAGCGGATAAGCTTATCGTCGCCGGCTTCGATGAAGAAGACGGCACGCTCCAAGGCATCGAAGAAGGCATCGTCAAGGCCACGGTCGTGCAGAAGCCTTTCGAATTCGGCTACCGTTCGATCAAATTGCTCCACGAACTGGCAACCAAAGGCACAGCCGCATTGCCAGCCAACCCGATCATCGACACCGGTGTTGAAGTGGTGAATAAAGACAACGTCGCCGCGTTCAAAGCGAAGCTGGCAGACCTCAAGAAATAATCCGGATGTCTTACTGTCCGATGTCCGATGTCCGCTGTCATTTCGACGTTGGGCATCGGATATTGCTTGGACAGCGGACATGGCGCGGTTAACGGCTGATTTTGCCTCGACATCGGACATCGGACAGCGGACATCGGACATTATGAAACCTGTATTGCTGGAAATGACTGGCATCACGAAGCGTTTCCCAGGGGTGGTGGCGTTGTCGGGCGTGTCGTTGCGGTTGGAAAAAGGCGAAGTGCTTTCCGTGGTGGGGGAGAACGGCGCGGGTAAATCGACCTTGATGAAAGTGCTCGCCGGGATCCATCGACCTGACGAAGGTGAGATCCGGCTGGACGGCAAAGCGGTTACTTTTGATGGCGTGTCGGCAGCGAAGGCGCATGGCATTTCGCTGATTCATCAGGAGCTGATGTTGGCGCCCAATTTGGATGTCGCGGGTAATATCTTCCTTGGTACTGAGCACTGCAAAGCGTTTGGCATTTTGAATCGTGCGTCGATGAATCGCAAAGCCGCTGAGATGATGAAGCGCGTTGGCCTGGATCTGCCGCCGACCACACTGCTGAGCAATCTGACCACCGGTCAAATGCAAATGGTCGAAATCGCCAAGTCTTTAGCGATGGATGCGCGGATCATCATCATGGATGAACCCACGTCTTCGTTGACGCCGGTAGAGGCGGAAAAACTTTTTGCCATCATCGCCGATCTGAAAGCGACGGGCATCGCTATCGTTTATATTTCGCATCGCTTCGAAGAAATCTTGCGCATTACCGATCGCATCACGGTGATGCGCGATGGCCGTTATGTTGGCGATTTGGTGACCAAAGAAACCAATCACGATCAACTGGTTTCGATGATGATTGGCCGGGATTTCACCACGCGTTTCCCAACGCGGGTGGGCAAGCCCGGTGAGATGACGTTGGCGGTGCAAGATCTGCTGGTTCCTGGCGCGAAAGAAGGCGTTTCTTTCCAGGCACATAAAGGCGAGATCTTGGGCTTCGCTGGCTTGGTTGGTTCGGGTCGTACGGAACTCATGCGTTGTTTGTTTGGCGTCGATCAGCCATTGGGCGGCAGCATTCGCTTTGAAGGCCAAGCGTTTACTCCGCATCGGCCCGCTGATGCCATCAATCGTGGCGTCTATTTGGTGCCCGAAGATCGTAAGTTGCATGGCGTGGTTTTGCCGATGTCGATCGCGCAAAACATCTCACTGCCGGATATTCACAATTACCTGCCGTACGGTTGGCTGCAACGCGGCCGCGAAGCGGTGGTCGCCAACGAACAGCTGAAGCAACAGGCGATCAAAGCACCGTCAGTGACGCAAAAGGTCGTCAACTTGTCGGGCGGCAATCAGCAAAAAGTCGTGCTCGGCAAATGGCTCGCCATGCGCCCGCGCTTGTTGATTCTTGATGAACCAACGCGTGGCATCGACGTCGGCGCCAAGGCCGAAATCTACCGCCAAATCGCCGCGCTCGCCGACCAAGGCCTGACCATTTTGATGGTCAGCAGCGAAATGGAGGAAGTCATCGGCCTCAGCGACCGCGTGGCGGTGTTCAGCCAACGGCGCTTGAGCGGGATCTTGGAGAAAGATCAGCTCAGCGAACATAACATCATGGAATTGATGACCGGGATGAAGCATGATTAAGAGTCGTGAACAAAGCGATGTGCGGTCACTGATGTATTTTCTTTCGATTTTCTCAAACTCGCGGCTCGTAGCTCGTAGCTTGCCGCTCTCAAGGATTTAGCATGCGTAAAGAACTGGGTATGTTTTGCGCTTTAATCGCGCTGTGTGCCATCATTGGCATTTCCAATCATGATTTTTTCAACAACGAAAATCTCACCAACACCAGCCGCCAAGTGGCGATGCTCGGCATTTTCGCCATCGGCGTTAGCTTCGTTATTATCACGGGTGGCATTGATCTTTCGATCGGCTCAGTCATTGGTTTGACCGGCGTGATCATCGCCAAAATCTCGGCACCGGTGGCCGAAGGGATGAGTTCTGGCGCGGGTTATCCGATTGGCGTTGGTATCGCGGTGGCCATGGCGGTTGCCTTGCTCATTGGTCTGGCGCAGGGTCTGCTGATTACGCGGCTCAATCTACAGCCGTTCATTGTCACACTCGGCGGCATGTTGTTGGTGCGCGGCGTTTCACAGGTGTTTACCGACGGTGGCAACATCAGTTTCGGCAATCATGCGTTTCGCGATTTGAGCGATCACGGACTTAATTTAGGATTATTCATCGTCCCTTGGCCAGTCATCATGTTCATCGGCGTCGCACTGGCGGCGACGTACGTGCTCCATTTTTCCGTATTCGGCCGTCACCTATTTGCCATCGGCGGCAATCGCGATGCGGCGCTGTATTCCGGTGTCCCGGTGAAACGCATTGAATGCAGTACGTACGTAATCTCCGCTGGATTGGCGGGAGTTGCTGGTATCGGTTACGCCGCTTACATCGGCCAGATGTCGCATTCAGTCG
>JANMYZ010000319.1:0-13032 GCA_031382605.1 Planctomycetota bacterium
GAGCTCTTGGCTCTACGGTCCCCGCCCACATGAGCTGGATCGATCGTTTCATCGGAATGTTCAGCCTTGATCTAGGAATCGATCTCGGCACCGCCAACACGCTGGTGGCGGTCCAGGGTCGGGGAGTGGTGCTTTCAGAACCCAGCGTGGTTGCGGTTAAAAAAGGTACCAAGCAGGTGATGTCGGACGGCGATGCCGTTGGTGAACAAGCCAGGATTATGCTCGGGAAAAATCCTGGGCACATCGAAGTGGTTCGTCCGATGAAAGATGGAGTCATTGCTGATTTCGAAATTACCGAATCAATGTTGCGCTATTTTATTCGTCGTACCCATGGTCGGCGCGGCCCATTTCGTCCACGAGTGGTGATCGCGGTACCGTCGGGCATTAATGAAGTGGAAAAACGCGCCGTAACCAACAGCGCGATGAATGCTGGTGCGCGAAAAGTATTTCTCATTCCTAAACCGATGGCTTCTGCCATTGGCGCGGGCCTGCCGTTTGCTGATCCCATCGGTTCGATGATTGTCGATATCGGCGCGGGTACGACCGAAGTCGCCGTCATTTCGCTGGCGGGCATCGTTGCCTCAGAATCGGTGCGCGTGGCAGGTGACGAATTATCGATGAGTATCGTTAAATATATTAAGACCGAATATAATGTGGTGGTCGGTGAGAACACCGCCGAATCAGTAAAGCATCAGATCGGCTGCGCTTTGGCTCCTGCTGAGGAAATTCGCATGTCGATTCGTGGACGTGACATGCGCACGGGTATGCCGCGGGCGATTGAGATTACGGCCAATGAAATTTACGAAGCACTGAAGCCTCAGCTCATGGCGATTGTTAATTCGGTGAAGATGGTGCTGGAACGCACTCAGCCAGAATTAGCGGCAGATTTAATGGAGCGTGGCATTTGTTTGGCCGGCGGCACCGCATTACTGAAGGGCTTGCCAGAACTCTTGTCGCGCGAAACCGGCCTGCCCGTGCGTATGGCGTCTGATCCGATGACTTCCGTAGCGCGTGGTTGTGCGGCATTGCTGGACGATCTGGATGCGGTTCAGCAAATTTTGGAGTTGGGCACCGACCACTAAGGTCGGCCGCATTATGCCGCTGAACCCTGACACGATTGCGGCATTGCTCGACGCGCGAATTCGTGATCCGTTTTCGCTGCTGGGATTACACCGTGAAGGTGATGCGTTGTGGGCGCGAATCTGGTTTCGCCAGGCGGAAAAAGTCACGGTCGTTCCTGTGGATGGCAGCAAACCAATCGTTCTCACTCGCATGGCGATGGATGGTTTGTTCGAGGGTCGTATTCCTGGGCGTAGCGAACCATTTGCTTACACCTTGCAAGTTCAACGGCAGGGCGAGGGAAAACGGCAGGACGAAACAAAGAGCGAGCTGGTGCATGACGTTTATTCGTATGGGCCGCAGTTAGCGGAATTTGATCTTGGTCTGTTCCAGGCCGGACATCATCTGCATCTTGGCGATATGTTGGGAGCCCATCTGATCACCGTTGATGGCGTCAGTGGTGTGCGCTTTGCCGTGTGGGCACCGAATGCTGAACGCGTGTCCGTGGTCGGTGATTGGAATGCTTTCGAAGGTCGTTGGCATCCGATGCGTCCGCGTTCGTCAGTTGGGGTGTGGGAATTATTTATTCCCGGCGTCGGTGCAGGAGCACGTTACAAATTTGAGATCAGAACGAGGTCCGGCGAATTGCGCGTAAAAGCAGACCCTTTTGCGGCGACGGCGGAATTGCCTCCGGCGACGGCGAGCGTTATCGCGCCAACGGATACCTATCGCTGGAATGATGCGAGCTGGTTGGCTGATCGCCGCATCAGGCCGCACCTTGAACGGCCGATGGCAATTTACGAATGTCATCTGGGAAGCTGGCAACGTGGTCCTGAACCTGGCGATACGTGGCCAAATTATCGCGCATTGGCTGATCAGTTGATCGCGCACTGTCAACAATTTGGCTTTACTCATCTTGAACTTCTGCCAGTAGCGCAACATCCTTACGAAGGTTCATGGGGCTATCAGGTCACTGGCCAATATGCGCCGAACAGCCGTCATGGTTCACCGGATGATTTTCGTATTTTCGTCGATCGTTGCCATGAGGCCGGTATCGGCGTGATCATCGATTTTGTCCCAGGACATTTCCCGAAAGACGATTTCGCGCTCGCTCGCTTTGATGGCAGTACTTGTTTTGAATACGAAGACCCGCGCGAAGGCGAACATCGTACCTGGGGGACGCATGTCTTCAATTTTCGTCGGCCAGAAGTACGTAATTTTCTGATCGCAGCTGCGCTGCATTGGATTCGTCGCTTTCACATTGATGCGTTGCGCGTTGATGCGGTATCGTCGATGCTGTACCGCAATTACGATCGCGAAGAAGGCGAATGGGTTGCGAATGAACAAGGCGGCATTGCCAATCTTGAAGCGGTGAGTTTTTTGCAGGAACTGACCAGCACCGTTCATCGGGAACATGCTGGGGTGCTGATGATTGCAGAAGAGAGCACCGCGTGGCAGGGGGTTACTGCTCCGACCGAAATGCAGGGGCTCGGCTTCGATCTCAAATGGAACATGGGATGGATGCATGATACTCTGCGGTATTTAGCCGAAGATCCGTTGATGCGTGCGGGTTGCCATGACTGGATTACTTTCCATCAGTGGTACGCCTACGACGACAAGTGGGTCTTGCCGTTGTCACATGATGAAGTGGTACACGGCAAGAAGTCCCTGCTCGATAAGATGAGCGGCGACTGGTGGCGTCGCTTAGCGCAATTGCGTTTGCTCTATGGTTACCAAGCGGCGATTCCAGGGCGTCCATTGTTGTTTCAAGGCGCTGAGTTTGCGCAGGGACGCGAGTGGGGCTGGCAGCGCAGCGTCGATTGGGATGAAGCGAAAGAACCCGGCCGTGCCGCTCTTGGCGTCTTTTTGGGCGAAGCACTGAAGTTGTATAGCAGTGAACCGGCGTTGCATGTGCGCGACGATCACCGTGATGGGTTTCAGTGGGTGGACTGTGAGAATCGCCAGGAATCCGTGTTGGCGTTTATGCGTAAGGCTCCTGGGGCACCGGACATTTTGGTCGCCTTGAATTTCACTCCGATGGCGCGCTATAGCTATGCGCTTGGGGTGCCAAAACGTGGCGGCTGGACCGTGTTGCTCGATTCAGATGAACAGCGTTTCGGTGGCAGTGGTGTTACTAATCAGCCTGTTATTGAGGCCAGTCATGAGCAGCACGGCATCTTTTCCGCGACCCTGCGACTGACGCTGCCGCCGCTCGGAATCGTTATTCTGCGCGCACCGATCTGATCGCGCTGTGTTTCCGCGCGATGCCGCGCGGAAACCCTTGCCCAAAAGTGGTTCGCGTTCTAAGGTCAACCCATGCGACCAGCCAGTAAGCTAGAACTCAAGGTCGGCATGTTGATCGTTGGTGGCATTATCGCGGCCGTGGCCTTGGTGTTGCTGACCGACCGCATTCATTTCGACAGTTATTATGTGGTGCGCGCGTACGTTGCTGATGCGGCAGGTTTGCGTCAGGGCTCTCCGGTCACCCTTGATGGTGTGCGCATTGGTGAAGTGGACAGTTTTTCTGTGGTGAGCGATCCGCGCGGCAACATCCAAGTCAAATTGCGAGTGCGGCAAAGTCATCCGATTCCGAAAGATTCGAAACTGTCTTTGGCGAGCAGCGGTATTTTTGGTGATAGCTTCATGGCATTTTCTGGTGCGACTGATCCAAAATCTCCGCTGTTGCCGATGGATAATACGGCTGAAGTGCAAGCATCGCGCGGGACTCTTGATAAAGCTTTACAACAAGCTGACATTATCCTTTCAGGTGTAAGCGATTTGCTCACCGGTGAAACGCGCAACGATATTAAACGCTTGATTCATGGCGCGGCCGATCTCGCCGAGTCAGGTGCTCGCTTAGCCAAAAATCTTGATGCCCAGACTAAAATGCTCGGAGAAACCTTGGCGTCGGTGAAGACGCTCAGCGATGGTTTACGAGTTACCGTCGCCGAATTACAGACTCGCGTCGATGGCACCCTTACCCGAGTTGATAACCTCGTCACTACCGTTGATACACAGGCGAAAGACCTGGGCACCAAGGGCGCCGGCGCCATCGAACGGGTTGATGGCTTGGTTGCACGGGCAACGACGGTGCTGGAAAGTGCTGGGCCAGAATTGACTCAAACCTTGGTCGCGGCTCGTGCACTTTCTCAGCGCATCCAACGTATTGCCGACGCCCTGGTTTCTGGCGAAGGTGTTGCTGGCCAACTGCTGGTGAATCGCCAGCTCGCACAGGATCTCAACCATACCGCGATCGACTTAAGTCGGACGGCGGCCTTGATCGCCGATCATCCAGAGGCCCTGGTTTTTGGCATGTCTGCTCAAGAATCTGCGGCTCAGCAGGCACGTCGCGAGCGCGAAAAGCAGCGACGCAGCTTTCAGGAGGGATATGGCGTCGGTATTCCGCTGGTGGTTGAGCCGCCCTCGACGCCGTCCTCGCCATCAGTGGTTCCACCGTCTAGACCGGTTGAAAAGCGTTGATTCGGCACATCGGTGGGTGCGTGTCGAAAACCGTCGCAAGGTTTTTATGCAGCCGGACCAAATGCACGATCTGTATGGCACATTCATCTGCGATTTACTTACATTAAATAAGATTTTATCGGACAAGACAAAGAGTGCGGGGTAGAATAACAGACTCATCCGGTCTTGCGTCGTAAGGCAAAGCCGAACGTCGCTCACCTCACCCGTTTGGGTCCCATTAAATAGTAAATCTATGACTAACGCAGATGACTCGATAAAGACGCCATCATCCTCATCAGGTGGGGCAGTTCACCAAGATTTGACCGGCACCTTCGGCGATTTTACTTTGGTGAAAAAAATCGGGTCGGGGGCGATGGGCGATGTGTATTTGGGCAAGCATCGCACAACAGGTGAACCGGCAGCGATAAAGTTGATTACCGATAGGCTTGCGCTCGACGAGAATTTCATCAAGCGCTTCAAGCGTGAGATCGATGTATTGCTGGGCCTCAATCATCCGAATATTGCTCGTGCGGTTGGTTATGGCGTGGATCAGGATCGTTCGTTCCTTGCGCTTGAATATATTGAGGGACCGAATCTTTCAGATGAACTACGCGAACGCGGCGCGATGTTTGAGCAGGATGTCTTAACCATTGCCATCCATGTCGCTCGCGGTTTGGCGCATGCTTATAATGAAGCCGGCTTGGTTCATCGTGACATCAAGCCGATGAACATTCTCGTGAAACAGCAACGAAGCGGCAAACGTACCGGCTTGTTCATGGAAGAGGGTGACAAGGCTAAAATCATTGATTTTGGTTTAGCCAAACCGACCGACACTGAGGATCAAAGTTTAACGATGACTGGCTTTGTCATGGGCACGCCAGCCTACATGTCACCAGAACAAATTCGCTGCGAGGCGACGCTGGATTTCCATGCCGACATGTATGCGCTTGGCGCGACGATGTTCCATCTGCTGACCGGACGCATTCCGTATCCAGGCAATGCACCGGCAGTCATTATGACGGGACATTTGACTCAGCCGATACCCGACCCAGGCGAGTTGGTGCCGAGCTTAAATCCGCTGACGCGAAAAATAGCGATGACCGCGATGGCCAAGCTGCCACGTGGGCGTTACGGCGATTTCCGTGCGATGATCAGCGCTTGCGAGAAAGCTCTGAAGGAGCTCACGCAAAATCCCGCTACCGTGCGCATGCTGCGCAAGCCAATGGTGCGTGGTGCCACGCCGACAGACGGGCACAAGCAAATTACTTCGCCGCAAGACGAGCAAACTATTGGATTTCAAGCGATGCCAGGCGACAGGGAAGTCGGTCGGCGTGATAAAGACGATCCCAAATTAAAAAAGAGCACCGTTTCGCAGACGCGTCAGGCCTCAGTTACCACCAGCCAGATATTTAAAGCAAATCCAAATGTCGGTGGCAACGACGCGCTTGAGGCAAAGCGTTCAGGGTCGGTTCGACTACAGACTAAACCAGTATCGGCGAATCCGACGGCAGGCAGCGATGCCTTACGTAAGACCCTAACCGATAAGATTGAAAAGGTACGTACGACTGCGCGTTTGCGTAAAAACCAAGATCGCATGCAAGCGCTCGATTTAGAGGTCCGTCGCGGAACAGCGCCGCCAGCTGGTGCTCGTGCGATTCCGTTTGCTGACCATTTGCGGGCTCATGTGGTCGGCCTCATTTTGGTATTGGCCTTGGTGGCTTTGATGGTGTTGTTCGTTCTTCAACAAGTGAAGTGAACCGAAGAACCGCAGCGGGAATTCAAGCTTCCACTGCAATACCCCGTTGGGCTAGAAAGCGGAGCCTTAGAATTTCGGCTTCAGTTTCGTATCGATAGTCAGCACTTTCCATTCCGACGGCCAACCCGGACTGACGAAACGTGCGATGCGACCTTCGTACTCAACATCTTGCGTTTTGAAGGTTGCTCCGCGAGCTAAGAGCAATGAACCACGTGCCCCGAAAAAACGAGTAATTTGCAGCGTGGTAGGAATGTCGCCGTCGAGCCATCGTTTGGCGATGGTGTTGCTACCGTTCTGATCGGTTTGGCCACGCAGGAACAGATCAACGACACGGGTGTCTTCTTCGGTCATGCCGGTTTTTACCAGTGCTTCTAATAGCGCGGGATGGCTGACCGCTTTCTTTTCTTTCTTCAATACGGCAGCGATGAAGGTGGACTCTTTTTGTTCCGGTCGGCGCACGTCTTCGACTGCGGCAAGGCGATCTGGTGGAACCCACACTGGGCCAGGCAGGACCGGCACGAGTCCTTTGATGGAAATGATAAGATCTTTTGCCTTGGTTAACGGGATGGTGCGCGTTGCGCCAATGCGTGCATCGCGCATGTCGACCATCGGTGGCACGCCGATGTCTGCGGGTGGCAAGCCGATTAACCAAGCGCGTTCTTGAATCGCCTGGATGCGTTTTCCGGATCTCAGCTGAGCTGAATCGACCTCAGCGGTATACGCTTCAAGCGCGGCGCGTTGTGGTGAGCTGGTGAAGAGTAGCCAATAAAGTCCTGCACCGATGATGAGTGCGCCGATCAGACCAAGCCACATTGCTCGGCGGCTCTTCGCTTCTTCGACACCTTGATTGGTGAGCACAGCCGGACCAATTTTTCCGACTTGGCCCTCCGCTTTGGCCTTGGCTTTTTCGCCCTGCACTTCGCGTTTGACCGCTTCGCTTTTCAACGCTTCCGTCATCGAGGTCGCTAGCGTGGCCGCCATCGCCCGCCGAGCTTCCATTTGTTGCGCAGTCATGCGCTCTGATTTGCGCGCCGTCGAGGTGCCGTCTGCGGGAGACTTAATGGCCGCTGGCGGTGGTCGAGTCGGGAGCGGAGTCGGAGCGGTCGCTGCGGCAGAGGCAGCCGGTTGGTCAACGTCGACATCAAGGTCTATACCCCAGCCAGTCGAAGGCAGCTTCGGCTTGGCTGGAGCAGATGGTGCCGATGGCGCAGGCATCGCGGCCGGAGCCGCTGTACTTTGCGAATCATTCGTGATGGAGGTCGTGATCGGTGCTGGCGGCTGAACGGGTGCTGGCGGTTGCGCTGGTGCGGCTTCCGGCATTTCAATTTTGTCAGCAATGCCATCTTCGCGTAAACGGAAAGCGTTTTTGCAGGTGGTGCAGCGGACAGCACGACCAACCAACACCGGTTTGCGCGGATACGAGGCGGCACAGTACGGGCAGACGAAGGTGGCAGTCATTATAGGCGCACTGTCGAAGCGATGCAGAGCTCTTGCAAGCCTGTCGCCCAGGGCTCTGCGCAGAGTGTGCGCTTTGCGGTATCACGAAAAGATGCGGCAAAAGACACGGCAAAAGAGCCTCGATCGCGAATTGATTTTGAGGTGACTGACGTTTCCGTTGCGTCGACGCCGACTCTTCTCGCGCTTCACGTCCGTTTCAATCGCTCCAGTCAAAGTCGCCCAACGCTTTGTAGCGAGTCGCCGGAATCAGAGGCGTTTCAGCATATAACCGCGCGGTTTTTTCATTCGGCAGCAACCGCTGGGCCTGAGCAAAAGGCAGCGGATCACCGCCCAGCGCGGACAGCAGGCCAGCCTCAATAACGCCACTGCCATTGCCGCGTGGAATCACCACCAGCTCAACCGGGGGCAAAGCCATGGGCAGCGTTGGATCGCGCCACAGCACCGCGCTGCGCGCGCAACGCGCGTCCTGATCGAGCAACACCAAGGCATCGGGCCAGATGAGATCGGTGATCGCCGATCGACCCATCGCCCGTTCGCGGCGATAACGCCACAAGCACACGCTCGATAGGCGGGCCATGCGCCACAGATCGGTGCGGCCTTCATGCTGGACGTGGTGCAACTTTTCCCAGTTGGCCAACGCACGTGGGCGACTCCAGCCGCCAGGGCCCTCGCCCTGGTCTTGGCGCGTGTCTTCGGTGTCGAGCGTGCGCAGCGTCGGCAGACGGCGGAGTAAATGCTCAATCCATTGCAGCGCTTCGACGCACAACCAATGCGGTCCAGCGAGCGGAATATTCACCGACAATCCCACTTCGCGCCACCCATCGTAGGCCCTTGGCGGATGCATGTGGTCTTGCTCAATCGGTGGATGCCCAACATCGATTTGGCACGTGGCGCCGGTTTCCGTGTCGTGCCAACGACCAGAAAGATAGGAGTCATTTCCGGAAAGTTCGACCCCAGGCTGACCGACCAGCGCACCCGCCACGTCGTCAAATGAGGTGGCCGGGAAATCCTGAGCGGATTCGTAAAACAGCAGACTGACCATGGCGACTTAACCTTTACCAAGTGCGTGCAAATACGCGCGAAACAGCAGAACCAGATTGGCGTGCGGCAAACAATCAATGACCTCTTGCGCATTTAACCACGCGCATTCGCTATGCTCGGACGATAACTCGACCGTCGTCTGTTCGGTAACCGCAGGGTAATAGATTACCGATTTGGAGCGACCATTCGGCAGACGATAAGTCGCCTCCAAAGGCTTGCCTTCAATCGCCAACAACGCGATGCCACATTCTTCGGCGCACTCACGCAGCGCGGTTTGTACCGCACTTTCACCAGCATCTTGATGGCCTTTAGGAAATCCCCATTCGCCATGTTTGGTCGCGCGCAGCAACAACCAGCGAAAACCTTTTGGAAAATCCCGTCGCAGAATCAACCCGGCGGCAACCACTTCAGAAGTGGTCGAAGGCATATACGGATTCGGCGTCATATTGTTCGTCTGCGGTTTAGCATAGAGGTCTCGGGGGCGGGCGAAAAAATGATTGTTAATTAAAGGAGTCATCCGTAGTCCACTCCCTTGCAGCGATTGGTCAGAAATTATTTTATTTATGTAAAATCGCTAGCAATATTCCAGTGATCACACCTATAATTAATCCAAAGATACTGCCGACAATGATGAAGGCTGGCCAGACATTCCAGTTATCAAGAAAGAGAACGCCATAGAAGACACCCAAAAATATCGGTACAATAAAACCGACGCCGCCAGATTTCGCAATGATAGCAAGGTTAGATCTAGTGGTAATTTCTGGACGAGAGCGGCGATTAGGTGATTTAAGGTCTAACATGGCGTGCGATGGTGAAGGGCTGATGAAGCAGCGCAACGGCGGCTATGATTACCTTGCTGCGCTTAAATTCCTGATCGTTCGCCGTCGTCGCAGCCAAGTTCCACCCGCCAGTTCAGTAGATGCATTTTCTGTACTTGGTGCTTTGACGTATTTTTTCGTCCCAGCGGGACGACGCGAAAATAGCCCGGTACTTCAGTACCGGGAAACGAGTCAATCTAAGCGGCAGTCCTGGAAGGACGGCTGAAACACAGCCCACTTCAGCCGTCCTTCCAGGACTATTCTCGCAATAGAGGATCACATGATCCCCGGCACTAAAGTACCGGGCTATTTTCATGCGGCCCCTTGCGGGGCGCGTTGAGAGCAGATGACCAAGTCGCCAGTACGTCGCTGGCAATTGGTCAAATTCAGGCAGCCAGTTCCAGTATAGAAGATGCGCGCAAAGCGAATGGTTTGGTCACGGCGGCGGTGGGGATCGGGTACATCTGGTGATCATTCGGTGGGGCTAGCGTCACCGCGACAACTCCCACACTTCCCCCCCATGAACGAAAAAACTGACAAACCAGCGTACCTCGTCTTTGACATCGAAACCGTGGCTGATGGCCGGTTGATCCAGCGGGTGCGCTATCCGGACTTGAAAGAGTTGTCGCCAGAGCAGGCGGTGGCGAAACAGCGCGCTGAGCTGATGGAAAAATCGGGCGGGAAAAGTGATTTCATTCCGCATACGTTTCAGCTGCCGGTGTCGATTGCGATTGCCAAGGTGGCGCAGGATTTTTCGCTGATTGATGTGATCACGCTGGATCGTCCGAAGTTTCGTCCGCACGTTATTACGCGGACATTCTGGAAAGGCTGGCAGGCGTACGGGCAGCCGACGTTGGTAACCTTTAATGGTCGTTTTTTTGATGTGCCCGTTCTGGAGTTGTGTTGTTACCGCTACGGTATTCCGCAGCCAGTGTGGTTTAATGCGACTGGTGCTGGCTACAGTCAGCCGCGCAATCGCTTCAACACCACGGCGCATCTCGATCTGCAAGATTTCTTGGGCAATCAAGGCGCCACGCACATGAATGGCGGGCTGAATCTGTGCGCGCAATTGTTGGGGAAGCCTGGAAAAATGGACACCAAGGGCAATATGGTGCAGGATTTATGGGAGCGCGGTGAACGTGAACGCATCGACGATTACTGCATGTGCGACGCGCTCGACACCTATTTTGTTTTTCTGCGCACGCGCTTGATGGCCGGCATGATCACCGTGGATCGCGAACGGCAATTAGTTGAGCATGCTCAGCGTTGGATCGAAACCGCGTCCGGTCACAACCTTGCGCTCGCGGAATACCTTCGCCATTTCCGTTTTTGGAGTCCCGTGGGCGAGGACGATAATCCGTTTATGCAGGCGGATGCTTAAGTCGAAAATATTGAGCTCGAAAAGCTTCACCGCAAAGCCGCTAAGAGCGCAAAGGATTTAGCTTAGGAGGGTGGATCAGCCGTTCTCAAAAGCTTTTGATCACATTCATTTAAATCTAATCCGTTGTCTTTTCTTTGCGTCTTTGCGTCTTAGCGGTGGAAGCGCATTTCGACTTTTGCAGGTTGTGCGGCATTTCTGGCCAGCGCTGATGCACCACCGCCCCACGCGTGAGTTCCTGCCAATGGCCGTGGGCATTGCGCACGACTTCGGCGACGAAGACCGCGTTTTCATGATTGGCGAAATGGTGACGTAGGTGGGTCGATAGTTCACCAGGGGCAAGCACCGTTGACGCGTTGGGTAAGGCAACAAATGCAATCCAGCGATCTGGCGGGATAACGACAAATCGCGCGGCTCGTGAGGCGCGTGGTACGTCCTGTTCGCCATGACGTACCCACCATCCGCGTAAGTGATCTGGCGCGGCGCCAAGCAGGTCAGGCCATGATTGATTGAGCGGTTGTAACGCCCAGCCAAGGATCAGGGCCTCTGATACCGTCGGCCAAGTGGGATGACGTGGCACGTCAGGATGTTGTCCCAGGGGTATTTGATGATCGCGCATACGTTGCCATTTTTCGCTGAATGGGTGGCGCGGATCGCTTCCGCACCAGGCGCTCCCATCGGCTTGTGGATGTCGTTGCAAGAGCATGCGCACCGACAATTCGCAATGCACGCGGCGTTGACGCACGTGATCATCGTAGAGCACATCAAGCTCGCCGATGGTTTGCGCATGTACGCGCAACGTTTTTTGCTGGGCGATCAATTCAATCCCAGGGCAATGGGCAAGCGCATGCGCTAGCAGCATTTCGGCGCGATGTCCGACCGTGCCGCGGTATTCGCTAAGGCCTGCATGTTCAGCAGAAGAAAGAAATGATCGCAGCGCCTGGGCAATTCGCGATCTGGCCTCCGGTGGCATCAACGGCATGTCGTTGAGCTGTGCAAACAGGGCAGGACTGGTGAGGAGCCAGTGGAGCTCGTCGTTACTGCTGGGAAAATGGTTGATGGTATTCATGAAAGAAGCGATGACGCAGCAAGCCGTTGGTTTCAGCTTATTGCTCTAGCGGAAGGGCTGACGGCTCGGCGATTTTCGTTTTTCTTGCGGTGAGCAACAACACCGATGGGAGCGAGAGCAGCACCAGAATCGTTGATGAGCATAGCCCTCCCATCACCGCGATGGCGAGGGGGGCGCGCAGTTCGACGGCTTCTCCGGCGCTGATCGTTATCGGCCAATCCCAATGCACGGACCAACCGATGGCCATCGGTAAGAGTCCCAACACCGAGGTTGCGGTGGTCATCAGGATGGGACGCAAGCGTTCGCGTCCGGCTTTGGCAATAGCTTCTCGTGGTGGCAGTCCTTGATCGCGCCGCAGATTCGCCGTGGTGACCAAGACAATCGCATTCGCCACGGCGACGCCAACGAGCATGACCAAGCCGATGCCGCTCATGGCGTCAAGGCCGTGGCCGAAGAACCACAACGCGGGGAATGCGCCAGCAGCAGCCATCGGTACGGCGAGAATAACCAACAGCGGTTGCGATAAGCTTTCGAATTGCACGGCCATGACGACCAGCACTAAAAAGACCGATAACGCCAGCATGCCGGCCATCGCACTCATTCCTTCTTTGGTGACCACATCCACATCGCTGCCAACAATATCGTAGCGCACGGGCAGCGGTGATGTGCGTTGCAGATCGGCAAGTATTTGCGCGGGTGTGGTGCCGACAGGGACGGCAGCGGCGGTCAGCGTGGCGACGCGGCTGCCGTTGTGACGAATAATTAAGCCATCACCAGGTTGACGCGTGATGGTGGCAATCGCCGACAATAAGACCGGTTTTTGCGCGGTGCCGACATTGAGTTGTTCGAGAGCCGAAGGATCGCTGTCACGCAGTGGACCACGAATGCGAATGGGCAGCGTTCTGGTGGAAACTTGATTGAGACTAAAGCGTGGAATAAATCCTGGCACATCGCGTAATTCGGCGGCTCCAGAAAGTGCGGCCTGAACCTGCTC
>JANMYZ010000323.1:0-5986 GCA_031382605.1 Planctomycetota bacterium
TCGAACTGACCTTCGGAACTTTTTCATTGTGACCGTTTTCTCACACATTCTTGGTTCATTTTACTGAATGTATCATGTTGGCCCACAGTTACTTTCGAGTGGTATTGATGCTTCCGGATGGAAAGAAGATCCCACGAAAAAGAAGGTCACGAAAAAGAAATCGGCGTTGAAACAGCGGTTCACGATCGCCGTGCGCTAGCAGCCAGCGCACCGCCGCCGGGCTGACTGCGCTGGCCAAGGCTGACCAACGTAGATTTTCTGGCGTGCTGTTCGACGGTAATAATCCATGTCCGATCAACGCCGCTTCCACTGCCGCGCGAATCCCAGGGCCGCCGTGGCAGGCGATGTCCACCGTGGTCACGCTGACGCGCGTGACCACGACTTCATCAACCACCTGTCCGTCAACCGCACACAAGTTGGCGAAGCGTGCGCAGCCGACGACCGGCGGTGAGCGATCGAATAATTTCTCACACAACGGCGCACGCAGTAACGCAATGGCTGCCGGCGCAGGCGGAGTCAACCACGTCCATCCGTCAACCATGGGGAAGCTCCAGATTTTTTCCGTTCCAGTGAACCAACACATCATCAGAACGGACGCGTTCCCATGAAAATTGAGGCAATAAATCCGCTGGCGAGCACGCGGTCGATGTCGGCAACAATCCCGCAACCGCCGCCAACCAACCGCATAATTCAGCCGCTCCATAGTGTTGACGTAAAACGTGGGCGCCAACTGAGCCATGAAATTTAGCGAGTTTTTGCTGATGACGTTCGAGCAATAATACGTGATGACGATACGTCGGCGTCGGCAAATTTAAGACTTGCTGCAACGCCACCTGCGTTGCGGTGCTGGTGGCAATATCGCGGCCTCGCACCACATGCGTAACGCCAATGGCCGCGTCATCGACCACGACGGCTAAGTGATAAGCGATAGCACCATCGCGACGACGCACCACGGGGTCACCGAATTCAATCGATGGATCCTGCGCTAAATCCAGGCCGCCGATATCTTTTGGCGTAAAAATTCCCGCCGGCAACTGCACCCGCAGCGGATCGGTCGAAGTACGCCAGCCACCGGCAGGCAGCGGTGTACCGCGTTCGCTATTATCGTAGGTCCAGCCGCCATCCGGCGCGCGACGGCCAAGCGCGGCCAAATCCTTTCTGCTGATGGCGCTGGGATACAGCACGCCCAATTCTGCGCAGCGATCCAGCGCTGCGCTGTGGCGCGCATGGAAATCGCTCTGTCGTTCGACCGCATCCCATTCCAGGCCAAGCCACGCCAAATCATCGATCATCGCGCTCGCAAATGCTTCACGACAGCGATCCGGATCGAGATCTTCCAAGCGCAAAATGACGCGTGCGCCGCGTGATCGCGCATCAAGCCAACACAACAATGCCGCCAAAAGCGTTCCTGGATGCGCTGGACCAGTGGTCGATGGTGCGAAACGACTGACTCCACCGCTGCCACTGTCGCCACTGTCGCTACTGTCGCCACTTTTTTTCGCCTGCGCTGGGGCTTTTGCCACCGTCACCAACGTCGCTGCAGGTTGCATGGCCATGGGCAAGATCGTTGGAGGCAAACGATGGATTCAAGGTGCCTGCAACTCGATCCGATACCCGATAGCCGGATTATTTCGCTGGTGCGCGAAATGATTGCCAGTCAGTGGGCGTGTTGACATTTGTGAGTTCGGGCCACAGCGACGGCGGAAGGGCGACGTGACGGAAATCACCCGCTGCAATCAAGCGCTGCAATGATCGCTGGCCCGTTTGCAAACGCTGCTGCGCGGCTGCCAGACAACGCTGGGTGTAACAGGCGAATAAGGGCTCGCTTTGGCCATCGCGCTCGACGATCAGGCCATCGAGCAGAGGTTCGGCGGCAATCGCTTGGATCAGCCAGTGCAAAGCTTCGGCAGTGAGCGCGGGAAAATCGCAGGCGATCACGATGATGGGCGAGGCGTGGGCAAGCGCGGTGACGAGTCCGCCGAGTGGTCCCTGCTGGGCAATCTGATCCGGTAAAAATGCAACGGTCGGCAAGGGCCAATTCACCGGCCGCAGGCGACCGACCACCAGCACCGCTAATTCGCAGTCCAATCCCAAGGTTGCCAGCCGCACCAGCAATGGGCCACGGCCATCGTCAAGAAAAGCCTTGTCCTGTCCCATACGAACCGACGCACCACCAGCAAGAATCGTCAAGGTCATCATCCTAAAAAAAACAGTTGAAAATTATTTTACCGCAAAGGCGCCAAGAGCGCAAAGGACTTATAGCAAAGATAAGATTTACCGGATTGGTGAAGGCTAAGAGTGCACACATTTTCATTCAAATCCTTTCCTTAGCGTCTTTGCGGTGAAAGTTTTATTCCAACTGCGTTTCTTAAGTTTATTGAGGACTCAAACGCACCGTCACCGTACGCACCACGCCAGCTTTATCGCGCAGCTCTAAAACCAAGAGATCGCCAATTTCCAATGGCACGAGAGCTTTCAGCCAATCAATTTTCTTTTTCAATTCGCGCTTATTCGCGCTGACGACGACTTCGCCAACCTGAAGTTTCGCGTTCAGTCCTGGGCTGCCGTCATCTACATGATCGATGACGATCCTCCCATCCTGTTCATCAATTTCAATGCCATGATAGGGCCGCCCTGGAATCGTTTGACGAGCCGCAGGCACGTTCAGTTCCAATGTTTGATCACCACGCCGCACGGTTACTGGGATCTTGGTGTCAGGACGAAAAGGTAACGAAGCGAATAGTCCACGCGCGGTGTCGATCGATTGAACCGCACGACCAGCGATCGTCAGCAGACGATCGCCAGACGACAATGGCGAATCGCCGGGCTTCACCACGGTCACGCCGTCGTTTTCACTTTTCAGTTCGAGTCCTTTGGGCTGAGCGGTGTGGTGGACATAATTTCCCTCTGCCTGTCTCAAGAGCGGTAAAAATGCAGAGAGCTGCGTGCTCGCGATGGCCAAGCCGATGCCGCTGTTGACGCGAAAACCAGAAACGGTGCGAATTTGACCATTAATACCCAAGAGTTTTCCGTCACGGTCGAAGAGCGGGCCGCCGGAATTTCCAGGATTCACCGGCGCATCGCCTTGAATCGCATCGGTATATTCACCGCGAACAATGCGCGCCGCACTCAACACGCCAGCGGTAAACGTTGGCGTGTCGTCCAAGTCGCCAAGGCCGAAAGGATTGCCGACCGCAAATACTTCAGCGCCAACCCGCATGGCTTCTACCGAGGAAAATTCTGCGAAAGGAAAGGTGAGGTCATCATTTTGCCGCTTGATACGCAATAAGGCAATGTCGCCCACCGGGTCCGATCCCAGAAGGGTCGATGGGTAAGCGCTGCCATTGGCAAAGCGCACGGTGAAATCTTCTAGGCCATCGATGACGTGATGATTGGTCAGCACCAATCCTTCGGACGACACCACCACGCCACTTCCGCTGCCGACGAAGACATAGGTCGCTATGAGTCGCTGAGCAAATACGCGCTGCGCTCCGTGATCCGTCGGCTCATCCGATGCGGGCAGCGACAGCCCAACGCAGAGCATGAAAAGACTCTGCCGCAGGATGGCCAAAAAAAGGAATACGTGCGGTTTTCTCGCTTCTAAACCCACTTCTAAACCACGACCAAGCGCGATCGCCTGAGCAGGTGCGACCACGTCATTTTCGCAGATTCCAAGCGGCCTAGTTCTCATCGCCAAACGCCTTGATCTCGACCTGCATGGTGAGGGATTCACCTTTGCGCTCGACCACCACCTCGACTTTGTCGCCGATGCGATGACGGATCAGGGCACGACTGACGGCCTGCGGGCTAGCAGCATCAAAGCCATCAACTTTGATAAGAATGTCGCCGCGCTTAATCCCCGCTTCTTCGGCGCCAGTGCCTTTGGTGACACCATCAATGATCGGATGATGGCCGGCCCTGTATTTCATCAGAACACCCAGGCCAATAATTGCCGCGCGCTGCGTGCTGGTCCCAGCTTTCAAGCGCGGCAAAGCGCGGGTGATCGTCGCGCTGTCAACGAACATGGCGACTCCAGAATTAATCGCCCAGGGCATCTGTTCACCATCGGGACTCAGCATGACCATCATCCCAATAACAGCGCCAAGAGCGTCAATCACCGCACCGCCAAGATTACCGTAATTCGCCATCGCATCGGTCTGGGCGAAGACCGAATCATTCTGGGCCCTGCGCCGAGTGGTGGTGGAAATAACGCCGGTATTCACCGTGAATCCCTGGTCGCCAACGTGACGACCAACCACGGCCATCGCTTGACCGACATTCAGCTGTGGCGAACTCTCAAGGCTGATTTCTTGCCCCGGCAAAGCGCGCTCCGCTTTCAACAGCACCAAGTCGAGTGGCAGGTTCGTCGCCAGGACTTGGCAAGGAATGTTACCCGAAGGCAGCATCACTTCACCGCGCACACTGTCGCCGTGCAGATGACTTGCCGCCGTCAGCAATAATCCGTTTTTGGCATCAAGCACCAACGCGGTTACGGCCTGATCGGTGTAAAACATTTGCTGCTGATGATAATACGCATCCCACCAACGTTGCTGCCGTTCGCGCTCACTTTTGGAAACTTCTTCAGCTAGGCGTGGCGGACGCGGCACCGACTGCGGATTGCCCAGGCCGTTGGCGCGTTCGAGATAGACCAGCGCCAGACCCGGAGCCACGGTCGCCGCCGCGCGCACCAAGGCCTGCGTGCGCGGATCTGCTGCGAGCGCGGTGTTGACGATGGCCAGTTCAAGCGCGAGATCTTTGATCACCAGATGGATGGGCACCGCCGTCCCCAGACGACGCTCACGCGCCGTGCCCAGGCTGACCAAACCCAGCAGGTTTCCATTGCCATCCACTAATGCGCCGCCGTGATTGCCGTCATTTACTGCCGCGTCGATTTCAAAAACATCTCCCCGATACGTCGACAAAACTCGGCCACCACGGCCACGCACGGAAGGGCTATCAGCGGCGATGGAATAATGACCGCTCATGATCCCGCGACTCATAGCCGCAGCACCGTCTTCCTCTAAGGCGCCAAAAGCATTGCCCGCAGTCCACACTTGGTCGCCGACCTGGGCCGTAGCACTGTCGCCAAGCCCCAAAGGAATAATGGCGGGTGGAAGATTGCTAATCCGCAGCGCAATCGCCGTGGTGGTGGTGCCACGGCGCACAATCGTTGCGGTGCGTCGCAGACCGCCCGCCAACACCACGGTAAACTGAAAACCTGCTTGCGCTTTCGCGGCAGCATCGGGCAGAGCCTCAGCCAACGTCACCGCTAAACCGTCTGCGGCGACGACCACGGCTGCTCCGCCGCAGGGAACTTGCTCGGCTTTATCGGCGGGCAGCGCGACGACTCCTGAAGGAGCCTCTAGCGACCAGCCAAGCACGGACAGGAAGAGCGCCATCAGCGTCGTCATCACGCGTGTCGCGGCCAAGCGAAGAGGGAGTGGAGTCAGGGCCATGGGAGGAATATGCCCTCCAACCCCCAACCTGGGCAAGGGAAAGGTGGTGTAGCCTCCATCGACAGCGCGTCACGCGCGTGGTCGCTAGGCCATCTCCTTGCATCTCCTTGCATCTCCTTGCCGAATAATTTTCAGCGATACGCGTCGTTGTATTGCCAAACGGTATTCCTCGGCTGTGCTCCGCGCCCGCTCATGTCGATACCAGCAAACACTCACGCACGTCCGGTCGCCATTCTCGCTCTGGTGATTGCCAGCGCTTGTTGGGGACTCAGTTTTCCGGTCATGCATGCGCTTAGCGCGGCGCAGTCGAACCTTCTTCCTGGAGTGAGTTCCTGGTTCATTTCCAGCTGGTGCTTAACGCTACGATTTTTAATCGCCGCGCTGCTGGTCGGAACCTGGTATCTGTGGCAAGGCCAACTGCGCGGCTGGACGCGCCTGGAAATCGCTCAAGCCGTCGGGCTCGGAATCTTCACGGCCTGCGGCATGCTGCTGCAAATGGATGGCTTGTCGTACACCTCCGCTTCGTCTTC
>JANMYZ010000356.1:0-2377 GCA_031382605.1 Planctomycetota bacterium
CGACTCTTCCGGGTGGTGTTAAAAATACGTTATGGGGGAACCCTGCGAATTTTACATTGGCTAAACAATTCGAGCCCGCTGAGCGTTGTCGTGAGTTGGTTTTTTGGTCGGTCGACTGGTTATCTTATGTCGATGCTGAAACAGCGCCTAATATTTTAGATGCCAGTCGAGTTCCATTCGCTGCTCCAATAAACGTTCCTACGGTTCCAGATCTTTCTTTGTTTAAGGATACAGGTGACAAAACCATGCGTTTACAGTATTGGCGATCACGATCTCAATTTATAAATAGTTTTTTTAACCCGGAAATGGATCGTGCTTTTAGTAACTCTGTTTCCGACTTTCCAACGGGATTTCAGTGGTCATTTCAAAACACCACTGACGCTTTGGGGGGTACGTGGAATGGTCAAAATAACGCGCGTACTAAAGATGGCACGGAGGTTGGTGATGGGAATCCGGGTGGTGTAAAAGTTGGGGTTAATATAAATGCCGGTGAAATTTGGTGGGGGGTAAACTACCTGCGATCGGGAGATCGTCTTTACTCCCGCTATGGCGCTGATCGCAATGGGAATCGGACTCTTGATCGTGGGCCTGTGCAACAATCCACGCGCTTACGAGCGACGCTGTTAGCTCGTTATAATTTTTATGACCCGCGTCTTACCTTACGGCTGCGCTGAGGACACTATGAATACATCACCTCTGATGACTATTCGTTACGGTTTTACCCTCATCGAATTGATGATCTCCATCGCGCTCGGTTCATTAATCGTTTATACCGCCGTTGCCGGTTTTCGCGTGGCTTCCACCAGCGTCACGCTGGTCAATCGGTTAGCGTTAGAAAACGCCATCATGCGCAGCGGTATTGAACAGGCGCATGATCGTGTCGATTTTTGGACCGATGCCGATAATCCTGACGATCTTAGCCAACAAGGGCTGCGGAATAATTCTTCCACCGTAGCATCTTTTATTGCGCCATATCCTAGGCGATTAAACGCAGAGCTGCCCACAGCTGGGCGCCGTTATCGCAGTGGTCTGCCTTTTTCTGATATGGTCGATGTCTTTCCGTTTGATGTGCCTGGGCTTACGCCTCTTCCGCCAATGCACCAAGTCGCCAGTTTGTCTGAGGTCACTCGCGAATCCATCGTGGGATGGAACCCGCAAGATCGTTGGCTCATGAATGAATCGCGCACATGGTTTCATGGCGATCTCTCGGATAACAATAACTACGGAGGTAGGCCTGGGGGATATTACTCTGTTTTCACGAATGTTATTTCCCCAGTTACGCTTCCGACGAGGGTCAATACGACAACGCCCGTAACGACAACGGTAACCTCGATCACGGTAACTCCGCCACATAATTGGGTTATGGGACAAACAATGGCGATGCACCAAGCACTTGGTTTTTATGCCTTTGCCGATTACATGCCGGCAAACCATGTTTATGGCGTTTACACGCAGCCAAAACTTGTGAGTAATTCAGGCGATATAGACACAAATGGAAATCTGGGAAATTTCGGTACTATGAACCGTCTATGGCGGGCTTATGAAAATGAATTAGGTGATCCATTGTTTACCGATGAAAATGGCGCGTTGCTGAGCCTTGTTGCAGCACGCTCTCGCTTCACTCAGGCAAGTCAGTGGTGCGCGACTTCAGGTATTGGCGAAAATCAAGAAATCGTTCGTTCGGGTGGCCCGAAAGATTTAGGCCAATTAACCCAGGGTGCTGTGTTTGCCATGGTCAGTCCTGATTACACCACCAACACACCTAATGCGATGACACACAAGATTAACAACGGTAAAAATCCACTGATGCATCAGTTTAAGTACGCAGTTGGCCATGCGCCGGAAATGAGCGAGGTCTCTGCCATGGACTACAACCAAGGGAACATTACGGCTGTAAATGGACGTGCGCAGCAGTACGATATTGCGTTGGCCAGCCAGTTTCAGCGTTTTCTTAATGTCACCGAAATGACCACCCAGGTTATTCCTGGCGGTGGCCCGGCGCAGTGGCCCAAAGCGACGGTGAGCATGAAGCGGTACGTGAGAGAATCTCGCTTTGTTAATTTATGCTCGCTTCGTTGGACCAGTCCTATTACCGGCACATCGGCAGAGCTGAACTTTACCACTTTTGGCACTTCTTTGCGTGGTGCCCGCCAACAGCGTAAATCACAGCCGATAACAGCTGGTACTGCTGCTGGCTGGGCAAAATGGTACGGTCCTACTAGCGTTAATGCCGCGACGGTTTTTTCATCTGGCGAAGCGAATGACAAAACTTTGGACGGTGACCTATGAGACGTAGCGGAACCATTTTGATTATGGTCGCAGGTATCTGCGCGTTACTCGCCAGCTTGACCCTGGCCTTTATTTTACGTTCACGTTC
>JANMYZ010000376.1:0-6264 GCA_031382605.1 Planctomycetota bacterium
GTTGAGCGCGGTGATTCCCGCGTGGCGTTCGGCGTCATCGTTGGCGGCTTGGCCAAGACGAATGCGTGCAGCGGCGGCGTGTAGCGGCATGTTGAGCGCGGTGAACGAGGCCATGCTGGCGCGATAATCAGCGATCGCGGCTTTGGTATTACCACGCGCGAGATGCAGTGCTGCACGAAGATGCATGGCATAGGACGTTGCCCAGGCCGTGCCTTCTTTGCTCAGTCGTTTGGCATCGGCGTCGGCGATTTTCAGCGCGCTGAGGGGGCGCTTGCCTTGCAGAACAGCCATGATCACCGCTTGGCCGCGCAGGCTGTGCATGAACATGCGTTTGGTTTGCAGAAGATTCTGCATGGTTGCGGTAAAGCGTGGCCAGCCGGTATCGATTAAGTCTGCTGCGCGCGCGCCGTCACCCTGGTAGAGCGCGACTCGGGCATCGGTCATGCGATCGAAAAGATGCTGTAAATGCCAGTGTTTCTTCGACCACTTCGCCACCGCGTCGGCGGATTCTTGGCGCGCACGTTCGGGTTCTCCGTCGGCCAGCGTCAGCCAGGGCGACACCACCGTGCGCAGCGTGACCAAGGTGTACAGATCGCCAAGCTGGCCGAATTCACGTTCGACTTGGGTGATTAATTGACGCAGTTCAGTCAGGCGACCGCTGTAGCACAACACGGGTCCCCAACACCACGCGTAGACCGAACCAATTTCCCAGGTGATATCGAGGCATTCTTCGCGGTAACCCTTGGCGGCTTTTTCGCAGCAGGCCAGCGCGTCGTTCCAGCGGCCGTCGCACCAGTTGTTGTAGCCTTCGGCGGCCCAGCTCCACGCAGCAGCGTGTTCGTTGCTCAGCCGTTTGGCCAGCGCGTGACCAGCGGCAACTTGCGCGCGTCCACGGCGACGACCTCCCGCACCGCCTTCGGCAGCGTTCAAGATGGATTCCCAGGCTAAGCCACGACCGATGCGATAGGGATCGCCAGCCTGCAGCGCTAAGTGCAAATGACGGATATGAAATTCTGCTCCGCGTACGGTATCGACGCCGCCAAGCCCGTGCCCCAGCGACCACAGTGCATCCATTTTAATTTGTTGAGCTTGAGGAATATCGTCAGGATTTTTTTCGTGGAAGGCGATCCCACGTAGTCGCAACCACGTGCGCCGAATCAGGAGCGATACTAATGCGGAGATGCTGCTGTCATGCCATTTCAGTCCGACTTCGCCGAGCACTTGTTTCGCAATCGCTAAACCGTCATCCATGTACCCACTGCGTAGATACTGACCGGCAGCACGTTGCAGAGCATGCAAACGTGCGGGAAACAGCGGGTGTGCGCCAGCATCGGCGTACGCTTTTGCGGCTTCGAAACCACGACCCGCGTTGGCTAACGCATCCGCCATTTTCATCAAAAATGCAGCGCGATCAATGTCCGCAGGCATGATCGCGAGGAGTTTACCGTAGAGTTCGCCAGCGCGATCGAAAGCCAGCGCGGCGCTCGCGCGATCGGCTGCGATAATTCCGTAACGCCAGCCGCCGGATTTGTCTCCCGCAGCAAGTAAATGCATGCTGAGCGCTTCGGCTTCTTGGTCAGCATCGGCGGTTTCGATGAGGGCATTGGCGAGCGCGGCGTGATGACGGACAAGCTGCTCTGGCGACAATAGCGCGATGGCGGTTTCCGCAATTTTATCATGATAAACGCCGAGTTCTTCGCGCCCCAAGGTGGTGCGCAGGCGAACTAATCGATCAGCGCCCAATTGATGTACTGCCGCCGCCAAGTTGGTGATGTCGCCAACGGCGTAATGCAACAACGACAACGTGCGAGGACGTCCAGCGACCGCCGTGATTTCCATCAAGCGCCGAGCAGGAGCATCAAGCGTCATTAATCGACGAGCCAATAAATCACGCAAGGTCGGGTGATTATTGGCGGCCCCTTCGGCCTGTGCTAAGACCAGTTCGCGGAGAAAAAGCGGATGCCCACCGCTGTCGCGATATGCGGCAGCGATTTCTATGCTGGTGCGAGCATTGCTGGTCAGCAGTCGTCCAGCAAGTTCGGCAGTTTCACTGGCTGACAACGGGCCGATTTCTAGAGGCACTACGCCGATGTTCGCCTGGGTGAATACGTGCGCGATACGGTCAATAACTTGGTTGCCGCCGTCTTCTGTGCGGCCGCTGGCAATGACCAGAACTGGCGGTGCATCTGAAGGAGCGAGCACTTCGGTTAGGGCGGTCAGACTATCTTCATCACCCCACTGAATGTCGTCGATGGTGATGACCACGTGATGGTCACCGGACAGACGATGAAATAATGCGCGCAGTGCCTGAAAGCCGCGCCGACGTTGTTCGTGCGGATCAAGTTGCGTGGTTTGGTCGGCTTCCACCGTTGCTTCGATGCGGGGAATCATGCGCAGGACTGGGAATAATCGCGCAAGGTAGGGCAGGCCGTCTGGCAACAGCCGGGTGAGTTCGTCTTCGTGAACGTCTTGCAAATATTCGCCAATGGCGTCGGCCAAACCGTCCAGCGCTTTAAACGGGACGGATTCATGTTGGTAGCAGCGACTACGCAAAAGTAAGAGATCTTTATGCGGTAAGCGCAAAACAAAACGATCGATCAACGCGCTTTTGCCCATGCCCGATGGAGCACGTAGCAAGACCACGGTACCTGCATGGTCGCGCACCAGCTCTCGCCAGGTGTGATCAAGGCAATGGAGCTGCGCTTCGCGTCCAACAAATTGCAGAGTGACGGGCGCTCGCAGCGGTGAACGAATACTGGTGGTCGCCACGGCGCATGCGCGCAAACGTTCGGCGGCATCGCTCGGACGCGCGAGTGGCTCAATGATCAAACAGTCCATCGCCAACTGACAGAGATCATCTGGTAGGTGGGCGTAAAGTTTCCGTGGATCGACCGGGACTTTGGTGCGTTTGTCGGACAATACTTGGTTTGATGAGCCAACGAACGGCGCAATGCCGGTGAGCATTTCGTAAAGAATACAACCGACCGCGTACCAATCCGCTGCCGGGGTTGAAGGCTCTGAACTGACTTGCTCTGGCGCCATGTATTTTGGCGTGCCGACGCGCAAATTGCGCATCATCGACGTTCCATTACCACGCAGCGTCAGGCCGAAATCAAGAATCACCAAGCGGCCAGCATGGTCGACCATGATGTTGCGCGGCGTCAAATCGCGGTGCACTAAATGGTTGGCATGTAAATGTTCTAGCCCGTTGGCAAGTTGCGTCAGCAAAGCGCGGACACGTACAAGTTCACGCTCGGAAGCGGCCGTCACTTCGTCCTGGCGCACACCGGTAATGAGCGGTGAAAAGGCATTCGTCAAACCGCCGTTATGATTCCCAGGCACATCAACCGACTTCGAATGGGTCATGGTGGTGCTATCGGCACTCGCCACGTCAGCGCCGCGCACGTGGGTCATAACGTCGACGCCGTCGACATGCTCCTTCTCTAAATACCAGCGCTCACGCTCGTGAAAGAGTTCGTAATAACGGACGAGATGGTGATGTCGGCAGTCTGCGAGCAGACGAAATTCTTGCTTAAAGCAAAAGAGCCGCTGGGGGTCAACTTGGCGCAGACTTTTGACCGCGACGCGAGAATGCGTGACCTCATCAAACGCCTCAAATACCGTCCCGAATCCACCAATACCGATCACCGGCCCAAGGCGGTAACGCCCGGCTAAGCGCGGTCGCGGATTGAGCGGGGGAACGATGCTCATGATGAAAAGGTGATCGCTGACACAGCCACAAAAAGCACGGCGAAAATCGTGGTGAAAAGCGTGGCGGTCAGCAAAAGCGCGACGTTCATAACGGGTAAAAGTTGCATGGTCACGCGGCACGAGTTACCGGAGCCCCGCTGAAGGACAAGCGCGATCGTTGCATCTTTATCGGTGAGTTTCCGGGAATGGAGAAAATGAGTGATCGACATCACCGAGAGTCGATGGTCTTCCCGCTATTGATGAGCCGAAGAGCTGAGAAAAGTCCCATGCGAAGCTCCGCCACAGCCACATATTCTTTGCGGGCGTCTTCGTCCCTTTTGCGGTGCAAGCAGTAATTCCGACTGCGGTTACAAGGATGGAAGTAGTTGTGGTGCGGAGTCTTGCTTTCGTGGTTTCCGTCATACGGTCCGAACCCCCTAGTTCTGGACCAATTCTATGTTCTTAAATTCTATTACATTCAGCGCGCTTTTTACCGTCGGGCACGCGCTCTGTCAGGCGTCGCAGGACGTGGGTGCTGACCAATCTTCATCTGCGATTCATCTCATCTGAGAATTCACTCAGTACACTCAGGGCAACTGTCCCACGGAGGTTATCATGTCATCATCATCATCATCATTCACCACACGAGCGCAGATAACGGTACCGCAGGGACGGCAGTGGCTTCTGTGCGCCCTGTTGCTCTTGAGCAGCATTATCTGCACGTCGCAGGCGAGCAGCATTGATCAGTTGCCGGCCGCACCGACGAATTTGTCGGTCACGACCGTGGGCTGGTCGACGCCGCAACTCGTTTTGGCGTGGACCAGCAACTCCAGCGATGCTATCGGATTCAGTATTGAAAATAAAATTGGCTACACCGGAACCTGGGCGGTAATGACCACCGTGCCCGCTTCCATGACCTCCATCACGCAAGGCATGGGCACCATACCGGCAGATATGTATTATCGGGTACGGGCTTGGAATGCGGTTGGCTACTCGACGTATTCAAATGAAAGCGCGTTCGACACCAGCATCTATCTGCCTCCGGCAGCGCCGATCAATCTCACCGCTACGGCGATTTCCACTTCGCAGATCGACCTGAGCTGGCAGCCTGGCAGCGGCTATATCACCGGTTTTAAAGTTGAATGCCAACTGTACGGCAGCAGTTCTTGGAGCGTGATCGCCACTCTGAGCGCGCAGAACGGTACGTACGCAACGCAGTACGATCATACCGGCTTGGCCGAAGGAACGCCTTATCGTTACCGCGTGAATAGCTTTAATAGTCGCGGTTTCTCGCCATATTCCAGCGAGGTATTGGCGACCACGATGGCACTCTTGCCGCCTGTTTTGAGCAATCTCGAAACGACCGTGCTGAATTATACGGAAGGTAAAAAAGCGAAGATGCTCACCGCCAACGTGACCGTGAGCGATGTCGACAGCACGGAACTGACTCAGGCAACCATCCAAATCGGAACGAACTATCAGCTTGGCCAGGACCTGTTGTCGTTTGTAAACGTCGGCGGCATCACCGGCTCGTGGAATGAAGCGTCAGGAACCTTGACCCTGAGCGGCAATGCGACCCTGGCGAATTATCAAGCGGCCCTGCGCGCGGTGACGATTCAAAACACCAGCGACCAGCCGGTGAATGGCAGCCGCACAGTGACCTTCATGGTCCGCGACGGCAGCAGATGGTCGCTGGGCGCTTCGCGCGCGGTGCAGATCAAGCCAATCAAAGATGGTCTCGTGCTGCGCCGCATGGAAGCGACCACCTTGAAATACACCGTCGGCGATGCGGCAACCCCGGTGTCGACCAGCCTCGATGTTGCCTGGGAAAGAAGCGACCGGCTCGATGTTCTGACTCAAGCGACGGTGAAAATATCCGCCAATTATCAAGCCGACCAGGATGTGCTGTCCTTCACCAATACCTGTGGCATCACCGGTTCGTGGAATGCCCTCACCGGAACCCTGACCCTCAGCGGCAGTGACTCGGTGGCGAATTATCGCAAGGCCCTGCGCACGGTGACCTATAGCAATGACAGCGATGTACCAAGCAGCGCTGTACGCACGGTCAGTTTCCAGGTCTGGTCAGCGGCCGGCCTGAGCTCGAATTTGGCCATACGCCAAGTAACGGCGATTCCGATCGTACTGCCAAGCGCAGTGAATTAATCCTAAAAAACGCAGTTGAAAACCAATTTACCGCAAAGACGCCAAGAGCGCAAAGGACTTGCAGCAAAGATAATGCTCACCTGTTTGGTGAAGACACAAATCAGACGATTTTTTATTCAAAACCTTGATTTTCCTTTGCGTCTTCGCGTCTTTGCGGTGGAAGCTTTATTCCAACTGCGTTTTTTAGGTTAATCGACCTGTAAACCTAAAAACCGTAGTAGAAAACCATTTTACCGCAAAGCCGCAAAGAGCGCAAAGGACTTAGAACAAAAATGAAGTTCACTCATTTAGTGAAGCCATCGGTCACCTAGATTTCAAGCCTAATCCTTGTTTTCCTTTGCGTCTTTGCGTCTTTGCGGTGGAAGTTTGAATTTCGACTGCCGTGTCTAGGGTAAAAGCGATAGAGAGCTG
>JANMYZ010000405.1:0-4466 GCA_031382605.1 Planctomycetota bacterium
GCACGGAAACGCCGGACGAAGCCGCCACCCGCCGCGCCGCTGAAGTAGCCGCCGGACATATGCCAACTCGCACCGGGCCGGGAACCACGCGTTACGTGGTTGATAATGTCCCGGTCACGATTGCGACCGAACGCGTGCAGTACCTCGACGCCAACGGTCAATTGATCACGGAATCGCTGGTTGATTACACCCGCCGCAATATTCGCGGCACCTTCGCTAATCTGGATGCGTTCCTCACTCGTTGGCAGACCGCCGACCGTAAACAGGCCGTGCTCGATGAATTGGCCACCCATGGCGTCTTCCTGGATGAAGTCGCCGCCACCGTGGGTCGTGATTACGACGCCTTCGATTTGATCTGTCATATTGCCTATGATCGCCCGCCGTTGACTCGGCGTGAACGTGCAGACCAGGTACAGAAGCGCGATGTCTTTGCTCGCTACGGCGCTCAGGCCCGCGCGGTGCTGTCAGCGTTGCTCGACAAGTTCTGCGATGCGGGCATCAGCAGTGTCGAATCGATGGATATTCTCAAAGTCGACCCACTGCGTACGTTCGGCACCCCGCTGGAAATCCTCAAGATCTTCGGCGGAAAAGCTGATTATCTCAAAGCCATTCGTGACCTCGAAAACGCCCTTTACCCACCGGCGGCATGATGAAATCAATTCCGGAAAAAGTATCATCGTTTGTTAGATCAACGAAAAATCTCACAGAGTTATCTGTTGATGAGATACGATCAGGAATAGCACCTGAAGTTAAGACATATACCCAACTAATATCGAATATTGCTCAGCTAGCCTTTGCCAATCCCGAGCTTTTGTTATTAATGCGTGGCCAATCTACTGAATACAAAGAGAATAAGCAGACAACCCTGTTTCCAAGCATGTATCGTAAACCAGCAAACGGCGGTGATTCGTTCTATGGATATCAGCTCCGCGAACGCTACGATAAACTACAACGCTGTGAGAAATCTCTATTTCACACACTGCAAAATACCGTATATGGTGACAGTGTTGGGCGAAGCGAATTGGCTCGCTGGGCCATTCTTCAACATTATGAAATCTGTCCGACACCATTGCTCGATGTGACGCACTCAGTTCAAGTAGCTTGCTCCTTCGCTTTTCTAGACAAGAAAAATTTAAGCAACTTCTGTTACCTCTACGTACTCGGTGTTCCGCAAATTAACGGATCAGTAACCGTTTCTCCTAACCAAGGAATTCAAGTGGTGCGCCTCAGTAGCGTCTGTCCTCCTGAAACGCTGCGCCCCTATTTTCAAGAAGGTTACTTGCTGGGAAACTATCCGTCGGTCGACACTTTAGATGACAAAATGCGCTACTCTCGCTCAGAGATGGATTGTGCCCGTCGCCTTGTGGCAAAATTTAAGATTCCCCGATCCGACAGTTTCTGGGATATGGGGTTCCATTGCCTACCGGGATCCGCCATGTACCCAGAAGAAAACGGATCGCTTTGTGAAAGCATCTCACAACTGAAAGAGAACAGCTGAAATGTCCAATGTCTCCAACGTCGTCAAATCCATCCAAGACATCATGCGCAAGGACGCTGGCACCTACGGCGATGCGCAGCGGCTTGAACAAATGGCGTGGCTGTTCTTTCTGAAAATTCTTGACGATCGGGAGAAAGAACTCGCCGAGCTGCGTGATGATTTCAAATCGTCGATTCCCAAGCATCTGCGCTGGTCGACCTGGGCAACGGATGCGGAAGGGATTACTGGCGGCGCGCTGCTCGACTTCGTCAACGATACGCTGCTGCCCAAGTTGCAGAACATGACCGGGGGCAGCGACAAAATCGGCAGCCTGATCCGCATGACCTTTGCTGATGCCAACAACTACATGAAAAATGGCACATTGTTGCGGCAGGTGATCAACACCATCAACGACATCGATTTCAACGCGTCCGATGATCGTCATATGTTCGGCGACATTTATGAAAAGCTGTTGAAAGACCTGCAATCAGCGGGCAATGCTGGTGAATTCTATACCCCGCGTGCGGTGACGCAGTTCATTGTCGAACAGGTCAATCCCAGTTTGAAGAAGCGCGATACGATTCTTGATCCTGCTTGTGGCACCGGCGGATTCTTGACCTGCGCTATCGAACACCTGCGCAAACAGGCGAAGACTGAAGCCGATGAGCAATTCATTCAAGAGTGTTTCAGCGGCATCGAAAAGAAGCACCTGCCCCACGTGTTGTGCATGACCAATCTGATGCTTCACGGCATTGATGTGCCATCGAATGTGCGCCACGATAATACGCTGGCTCGTCCGCTGCGTGATTGGGGCCCCAAAGAAAAAGTCGACTGCATCGTCACCAACCCACCGTTCGGCGGCATGGAAGAAGATGGCATCGAAGCGAATTTCCCTGCTGATTTCCGCACCCGCGAAACCGCCGATCTGTTTCTGATCTTGATCATGAAACTGCTGAAGCCCGGCGGTCGGGCCGGACTGGTCTTGCCTGACGGCACCTTGTTTGGCGAAGGCGTGAAGACCCGCATTAAAGAAGAACTGCTGAAGGAATGCAATCTGCACACCATCGTGCGTCTGCCCAACGGCGTGTTTCATCCCTACACCGGCATTCGCACCAATCTGTTGTTCTTCACCAAATCCGGTCAGCCGACCAAAGAAATCTGGTACTACGAACATCCGTATCCGCCTGGGGCCAAGAGCTACAACAAGGGTAAGCCGATTCGTATCGAAGAATTTGAAGGCGAACGTGCGTGGTGGGGCACGGAAAAAGACGGCTTTAAATCGCGGGTGGAAAACGAGCAGGCGTGGCGCGTGTCGATCGACACCATCAAGGCGGGGAATTTCAACCTCGACCTGAAGAACCCGCATAATTCAGACACTGGCCCAGGCGACGTTGATCATTTGTTGCCGGAGTACGAAAAATTGCTCGCGCAAATTGCCGCGACGCGTGGGCAGTTGAAGGCCCAATTGATGGAGGCGCTTACCCGATGAAAAAGAAAATTGCCGTCACGAAACGCAGCGCCGTCACGAAACGCAGCGCGGTCACGAAACGCAGTGCGACGAAAAATGCGAAACCGGGCCATCTGACCACGCTGATCGCCGAGGTACGGAATCTCATTCAGTCCGCCCGACGCGGTGTCGCTTCGGTCATTGATACATTTCAAGTTTTTACCAATTTTGAAATTGGTCGCCGTATCGTTGAGCATGAACAAAAGGGACAGAAACGTGCTGCCTATGGCGCCGAAATCGTTCAGGAACTCTCGCTGCGACTGAGCGAAGAATTCGGTAGAGGTTTTTCCGTAACCAACTTGAAGTTGATGAGGCAGTTCTTCATCGAGAATCAGCGTCGAATTGGTCAGCAGCCTACTGACCAATTGCCGGCCCTGCCAATTGGTCAGCAGCCTACTGACCAATTGGCGCTGACGAAGAAAAGCCAGCGGCCTACTGCTAAGTTCCGCAATCCTTTCACTCTCAGTTGGACGCACTACGTCGAACTCCTTCCCATCAAAGACCCCGCTGAACGTCGCTTTTATGAAATTGAGTCCACCAACGAGAGTTGGTCACTGTCCGAATTAAAACGCCAGAAAGCATCGTGCCTCTACGAACGCCTCGCCCTCAGCCGCAATAAGGCCGGAATCAAACGTCTCGCCCGCGAGGGGCACATCATCACGAAACCCGAAGACCTGTTCAAAGAACCGGTCGTGCTCGAATTTCTCGGCCTTGATGAACGCGCCAGCTATTCTGAGTCTGATCTGGAATCCGCGCTCATTTCTCACCTCGAAAAATTCCTGCTCGAACTCGGCAAGGGTTTCCTGTTCGAAGCACGGCAGAAGCGTTTTACCTTCGACGGCGATCACTACTTCCTTGATCTGGTGTTTTATAATCGGCTCTTGCGCTGTTACGTCGTCATCGACTTGAAGCTGGACAAGCTCACCCATCAAGATCTTGGTCAAATGCAGATGTACGTGAACCACTACGACCGCAACGTGAAGCTGACCCAAGAAAATCCCACCATCGGCCTGCTGCTGTGCAAAGAAAAAAAAGACGCCGTCGTCAAACTCACCCTGCCCAAAGGCGCCAACATTCACGCCAAAGAATACCAACTGTACCTGCCATCGAAGGAACTGCTCACCGCCAAACTCATCGAATGGACGCGTGACGCCAAGGCTGGCAAATGAAGTTGGAAACTTTCTTTGAGAAATTCGAACAGTTTGCTGATGCGCCCGGTGCGGTGGGGAAGATGCGGGAGTTGGTGCTGCACTTGGCGGTAACAGGCAAACTCGTCCCCCAAGATCCCAACGACGAACAGGCGAAGGCATCGGCAGAAAGCCAGTCACTCTTTGAAATTCCAACAGGCTGGCGATGGAACCAACTTGGAACGTTGGGGCTTTGCAGAACAGGAAAAACGCCACCAACAAGCGATCCGACCAACTACGGCGTCGGATTCACCTTTATGGGCCCTGGCCAAATCACACCGAGCGGCAATTTCAC
>JANMYZ010000434.1:0-7967 GCA_031382605.1 Planctomycetota bacterium
ACGGTGGCCTGATTATTCAGCACCACCAACAACGGATTGGTGTCGGTGCCAGGTCCGGTGACGGTGCCGATGATGACGCCGCCATAGCGCACGTCGGTGCCGACTTGATCGATTTGTCCCGCGCCAGAACCCTGCGACTGGATTAACAAGCGATCCGCACTGCTGGCACCAGCGGTGAAATCCACCGCCAAAACACCGGTGGTAAAGACGGCGGTGTCAGCGTCCGTAACCGTGGCAACTGGATCGATCGCCAACGCGCCAGTGCCTTGCACATAGATGGTCGCCGACGATGGCAGCGTGATGATCGGTGGATCTTGTACCGCTTGAATAACCACGGTGAGCAACGCGGCGGTGGAGGTGCCGCCATTTCCGTCGGTCGCCACCACGCTCAATTGACGCGGCGCCACTGACGGCAGCGCGGATGGATTGTTATAGGTCAGATTCGTTAACAACGCCTGCGCCGATGTCGGTGTCGCAAGATTCGTCAGCGTCATCGTCAACGCGCTGCCGTTCACGCCGCCACTCAGGAAGCCGATCACCGCGCCATTGTACGACACCACGTTGCCGGTGACGCTGATTTGATTCGCGCTGCTGCCTTGGTTGCGCACCCACAATTGATCATCCACGCTGCCGTTGCTGATCCAGGTCGCGGTGATGGCACCACCGACTAATGATGGAGAATCGACATCAACAAAGGTCGCCATCGGATCCAACACCAGCGCGCCGCTGGCTTCTGGATACGCCACCGATCCCGCCAGCAACGTCACCACCGGCGCTTGATTGACCGCCTGCATCATAATGTCTTTCGCCACCGGCGCGCTGACGCCAATGGGAGTGCCGCCGTTGGTCAACAATACCTGCGCGCGACGCGTGACGGTGCCAGGCGCTACCGATCCATTGGTAAACGTCACGCTGCGCAACAACACCTCCACCGCAGTGGGAACCGCCGATATATTCAGCGCGATCGTCAACGGCGTGCCACCGCTACCGCCACTGAGCGTGCCGATTTGCGTGCCTTCATACGACACCACCACACCCGCTACGCCGATTTGTCCGACACCCGAACCGACGTGACGCACGCTCAGCACATCTTGCACGGTGCTGCCCGAAATCAGCGTCACCGACAACGTCCCGCCTGACAACGTGCCGCTGGTGTCGGTCACCGTCGCGGTGGTGTCGAGCAGAATCGTTCCCGCCCCCTGGACCCACGTCACCGTTCCACCGGGCAACATCACCACCGGAATCGTTCCGGCCGGCGTACCAATAATCGTGATGGGGAAAGTGATCGACGGCGGCGACAGCGTGCGACCTTCACTAGTGAGCACCGTCACCACGAAACTATCTGAACCAGAAAATCCGCTGGTATGCGTGTAGATCAGCGCACCCGCGTTGATGTCATCTTGCGTGAAGGTGTTCGTCGCAACCAAAGCGATACTATTCTTGAACAACGTTCCCGCCGTCGGCGCCGTCGCCAACGTGTAGGTCATCAACGCCGGATCGAGTTGGTCTGCGACTTCCAACGTCAAATAGCTAACCACACCCGTACCAGCAATCGGCACGGTCAGTCCCGTGTTATGAATCAGCACCGGAATATGCGGCACCGGCGTCACCGTCACAGTGAACGTGCTTGAGAATGTATTTTGTCCACCATTCGCCGTGCCTCCATCATCGCGCACGGTCACCAGAATGGTTGCCGTGCCGCTCATGTTGGTCGCCGGCGTGAAGCTCAGCACACCAGCACTTTGCGCACTGGTGTACGTCACCGTCGGATTGGGAATGATATCCGGACGCGACGATATCGCCGTCACCGTCAGCACCTGGCCGGCCTCATTCGCCGGACCCACCGCGATGCCAGCTAACGCCGCCAGCTGCGCCGCACTATTTTCCACCACCGTCACATCGGAAATCGTCGACAACGTCGGCCGATCATTCACCGACGTCACCGTCACGGTAAACGTCCGCGTGGTAAAATCGACCGAACCAAACGCCGTCCCACCGTCATCACGCACCGTCACCGTCACTGTCGCCACGCCGAACTGATTTGGATTCGCCGCCAGCAACAACGTGCCCGTCGGATTCGCTGACGTATATATGATGGTGGGATCCAACACCAACGTCGTGTTGCTCGACGATGCCGTGATGGTGATCACCTGCGGACCATCACCTCCGTTGGTAATCCCGGTCAACGGCACACTCGATACACCGCTGTCTTCAAGAATTGTTTGATTCGCAATCACGTCGATCACCGGCGTATTGTTGCGCGTGAGGATCGTCACTGTTGAGGTCGCCACCACACTCGTCAGCAACCCATCACTCGCCGTCACCGTCACCACCCGCGCTGTCGTCGACGGATTGCTCGACGCATTATTATACGTCAACGTCCGCAGCACGGTCTGATACGCCGACGCCGACGCGACACCGCTCAGCGTCAAAACGCCAGCGCTATAACTCGACGTGATTCCACCGCTGTCGGTCACCGCCAGTATTTCATTCGCGCCGTCGAGCAGATTGGTCACGGTCACCGTCGCGCTGCTCACCGGACCGCCGTAAGAATTGACAACGGTCAGGCCGGTCGCGTTGACGATCGACACCGCTCCACCGCCTTCGGTAAAAGTCGCACTGGTATCAATGCCACCGACGATGCCATTCAGATCCACCGCTGGGGGACCTGGCGCAATCGTCACGGAAATATTCACGCCAAGTGACGATTGCGCGGCGAATGCCGAGCTATTCCCCATGCATACCAACAACAACACCGGCATGAACCAGCGCCACATTGGCGCAGGCGGCGAGAGCCGCGTCCATGCCCGGACCCAGTTCATGGCTTGATAGGAGTCTCCGTAGCAGGAGTGATCGCGGGCGTTGCGGATTCGACTTTGGCGGGTTCCGCCGCTTGCACCTGGCAATGCAGGCGCACGAACGTCATGAGCTCTTTCCCATCTGGCGTGGTCGCACGGATGAACGCTAATTCTTCATATTTCTTGCCCACCTCGGCGGTAGCGGGAATGGTGCCGGTAAACGACAGCAACGTTCCTCCGCCCGCATCAAGCGGGAAGGCAGCGCTCTGCGGTGCCAACCACGGTTCTTTTTGTGGTGCAAAACCGTTAGAATCATAACGCGGATGTTTGATCGGATCGGAATAGACCTGCGGCAGACGTATGACGGCGGCCTCTAAACGACCACTGGTGTTGTTGCGCACCAAGGCACATCCCGAGACGGTAGCCCCAGGCTTTCCGCTCACGGTGATGGTTCCCGGAACGACGGCCAACGGCGCCGCCGTGCTGGAATACAAACGATCGTTGATCGCGGTTTCAATCTGGACGCGACACGCGACGGCTAAACCGACGCTGGTGTTGCCGGTTTTTCCGGTGTTCAAGATCACAGCGAGCATGAACTTGCGATTATAATTTTCTGGTTCATCAGGGATATTGATGATCAGCCCGACCTGCTTTTCGCTCTTCGCCGGAACCGTAATGGTGGTTTCTTCCAGGTAGCACCACGCCGCATTGGGAATTTCTTCGTAGCCTTTTTCCCACGTTGGCAAACCGCCTTTCGTGGGACGATGACAACTCAGACTGTAATCCATCGCCTGATCGGTGCGATTCGTCACCGTGAAACGCACGCCGCCGATTTTATGAAGATTGATTTCTCGACCGGGTGGCACGTCCTGCACCATGAACATTCCTGGCCCCATTTCTAGGGCAGAAAGGGTCATGGGTAGGAAGGACCAACAGCACATCGCCAACAGCGCGGCCAGCGGCGTGGTACGTGACGACTGACGTCGTGAAAAAAAAGTCGGCATAAGAAAATTCCTCTGCGTCCGCGTGGACATATTTTAGTTCTGGGTCGACAAGATGGTCGCAACTTGAGCGCTGCTCAACTTTGCCGAAGCGCTGACCGAGCTCGGCGTGGTGATGCGCAAAGCGAGGTTACAAACCGCATCCTTGGCTTGCGTGGTCAACAAACTTAATGCACTGCCACTGACTTTCGTCGCTATCGGCGTAGTACCGCCGTCCGTGTAGGCTTCGAGCATGAACACATCGAGCGCAGGAGCGCCGCCGAAATTCCACTGAGTGCCGTTGGCAACGGTCACGCTCGACGTGATCGAAATATTGCCCTTATTCGTGAAATTCAGCGCGGTGGCTTGCGTCGCGATTGCTGGCGTGCCGCCCGAAGGACCCGTAATCGCTCCCTGTGTGGTCGACAAATAAGCCGTTCCCACAGCCGCTCCGGTGACCACCCATTCGCGCTGGCCCGTCACATTCGCGTTGCCGTCCGCGAACGACCACTCAACCGCATTCGATGCCGTAATCGTTACGGTAATATTTACGCCCAACGACGTGACCGCGAACGCACTGGCGGGCGCCAGTAAGATCAGGGCAAGGGTAAGAAGATGACGTAAGCATTTCATAAGAGATTCCTTCGTTTGATGCTGGTGGGAAGAAAGATTCCGGTGATGAGTCAGGGAGTCAGAGGCGATAGTCATGATGATCTCCTGAATGGGGTGGGGATGCGTGAGGAAAGAGGCGAACAGAAGGTAAGCGCGATGCGGCAGCGCCGCGCTCAGGAACGATGGTCGTGATTCGACATAGGGTACTCGTGGCTTTCATGGGTTAATATTGGCTGGCAGTAATGGTGACGGTGATCGCTTGCGCGGCAGCGGTCGACGACGTGGTCGGCGTGGATAATTGCAGTTTGAAATCCTGTGTCGTGCCCGAGCGCACGAACGGCGCCAAGGTGATGGCACTGGTCGATAGCGTTAGTTCGTACACCGCGTCAAGCGGTGTCGACGCGTCAGCCTTCATGGTGAATTGATTGGCGCCCACCACAGACTGCACGGTCCATGTGGTGGTCGCCGAGGTGGAATTCGATGACGTGGTCGCCAGTGCGACGGTCGAATGACCAATATTATGCACGGTGTAAGTCGAGCTGACGTACGACGTCGACAGTGCCGACGAACCAAGCGTCCACGTTTTATCGACGGTGTCGTTGGTATCATTCCACTCGATGCTGATCGACGACGATGGCGATGCGCCGATGTCGACGGCATCGGCAGCAACCGTACCGATCAAGCCGGTGTTCGGTACGGTTGCTTGATCGCTCAGATGCGTGGCGGTCGATAAATAAATGCCGCTCGGCTTACCGGCGCCGAGCGTACTCGACGCATAGGTATTGCCTGGGGTGAGCAGCGGCGTTCCTGCCAACGCCACGGTGATCGTCGCCGTCGCCGTGCTCTTATTCGCAATCGTCGACGTACTCAGCGTATCGCCCGACACCGGCAAGGTGAGGTCCGCCACCACCATCGATGCCGACGTCACATTTTCAGAAAACGTCAGCACCAGCGTATCGCTCGCATCCACACCATTGCCATCCACATCCGTAAATAGCGACGACAACAACACCGGCTTCGCCGTATCCGTCGCCGCCGTGCCCGAACCCTCCACCTGCACCAACCTCGTCGCTGCCGCATCTTTCAGCGACGTGTTCGCGGTGATCTGCACCAACGGCGTCGCGCCCGTATCCGCAGAGCCCAATTCAGTGATCACCACATCAATCACCGCCGCGTCCCCAGTTGCGGTATCGAAACCCGTCACTGTGTATCCCGCCACCGTCACCGTCAGACCACTCACATCACCATTCAGATTTTGATCAAAGGTCAGACGAATACGATCAAGCTTCCCATTACCAGCCACATTCACATCCCTGGTCTGGCGACTACTGATCACCGGAGCCACATCGGTCAACGTCACCGCCGTCGACGTATACGTGATGCGATACAACCGTCCGCCTTGCGCGAACACCGCGTTATTCGCTAAACCACTAAACCTGCCGGTGTCGACCGTGCCTGCACTGATAATCGTGTACGTATTGCCCACTGCAGCACCGGCATTATTCGCCACCGTCAACGTTCCTGCACACGTCACCGTCTGACCCGCCGCGCTCAACAAATCCGACGACGATGCGCCCGACAAAACAACTGAATACGTCGACGACGCATGCATCACCGTCGTTTTCGCGAACAACGTCCCGATGCTCACGCCACTGAGCCCAGGCGCGATCGTACCGCTGGCGGCCATCGTGATCGTGCCGTTCACGGTTCCCGTGCCACCTAGCGTTCCGCCGCTGTTGACCGTGACGGCGCTTGACGCATGCGTTGAGCCGGTGACCAGCAACGTGCCCGCATTCACCGTGGTTGTGCCGGTGTAGGTGTTGGTTGCTGAGAGGATGATGGTGCCGCCTGCAATTTTACTTAAATTTCTGGCTCCGCCTGTTTCGGAAATAACCCCAGAAATCGTTGCTGTTTCGCCGGTATTGTTACCGATGAATCCGTCCCCAGAACCGGTGATGGTGCCTGCTAAAATAACCGGGCCAGCCCACGTGCTTCCCGTTTCTAGGCGTAACTGCCCAAGCGATTCTCCGGTGTCACCACCGTTCAAGACCACGGTGCCATTGTAGGTAACATTATTAACACGCCACGTCGTATAGATCGTTCCGTGCGTCAGCACGTTGATCGTCGCCGCACTTCCGACGGGCTTGGCGATCATGAAATGCCCCGCGCCAGCGCTCGCACCAACACCGATATTCATCGTTCCGGTAAAACTACTCCAATCAGTTGCTGCAGAACAATCCACTTCTTGAGCACCCGTTCCAACGGTGATGTTGACCGCGCCTGCGCCACTCAAGGTATTGATGCCGGTATAATTCGTACTGGCGCCACCGGTTAAATTGAGCATTCCGGTCACGCTCACGCCGCCGCCCGTACCCAATGATGACGCAACCGACGCGATGAGGGTTCCAGCACTAATAATCGTGCCGCCGGTATAGGTATTCGAACCGCTCAACGTCTGCGTGCCCGTACCAACCTTGCAAAAAATGGCTGGTGCGTATTCGTTAGCCATCACGCCGCTGAACGTTCCGCTGCCATTATCTACACCATAAGTAAATTTTACATAACCGGCACCTGGATACCCGCTGGTAATGGTACCGGCCCCATTTATCGCGTTAACCATGGTGTTCGCTTCATCGCTAGCGAAGGTGGCTCCACTCGCCACGGTCAAATCTGATAAATTGCTGGTCCATACTTCATTGGCGAAACTACCGCCCGTAAAAGTCCCCGCTACAACATCAATAAGAGAGCCGGAACCCAGCTGAAAGGTTGCGGCAGCAGCCTGCCATGAGATCGCTGCTGACCCTGATTTTCGCAACGTACCAGCACCGGAAAAGGTGGTCGTTCCATAGTCTGCATTCGACGACAGATTAAATTCTAGCACCGTACCCGTAGCGATTGAAAATGAAGGCGTGGCATAGCTGGTTGCGGTGATTTTGAGCGTGCCTCCTGATATCGTCGTTGCGCCGGTGTAGGTATTTGCACCGGATAAGATTAACGTCCCACTGCTGGCTTTCGTTAAGGCGAAACCGCCGCTGATAACGCCGCTGACTGTGAATATATTCGCCCCGGTATCCCACGACTGATTGGCGCCCAACGCCACCGGACACGCAATGCTGCTGCCGGTCACGCTCGCGATGATGCCACTGGCGCCGATGGTGAGCGTTCCGGTTCCTGCTCCGACTGCCGCCGCTGAAGTCGTGAAGGTGATGCTGTTGCAGGTGCCGCCTGCCGCTGTCACGGATGGAACCAGGGCGCTACCGCCTGAGCCGTTCCCGATTTGAATGTCCTGATTCGCGGTGGGAACTTGGGTCAGGCTCCAGTTGCTCGCCACATTCCAGTCGGTGCTGGTGGTGCCGTTCCAAATATTCACTGGATTTGAAACGGTAATCGTCACTGCCGTAGCGGTGTTGCTCAGCGTCAGCGTATAGTTATTCGAACCCACCGTCACGCGCTTGGTGGTGGTGCCGCCCACGAATTGCCATGTACCAGCATTTAATCCGCTGGTAGCCGTGATGATATTATATGCCCCCGCCAACGTCAGACTGCTGCCCAGCGTGGTGACGCCGATGGAGTTCGT
>JANMYZ010000437.1:0-4184 GCA_031382605.1 Planctomycetota bacterium
ACCAAAGTGTTCCGCTTGGGGCTGCGCTATTTGGAAGTCCCAGTCGATGCCAAGCTCAGAACCGCAGGCGAATCCAAGATCAGCGGTCGCCAAGGTCCGGTGTTCAAAGCCGGATGGGGGATCATCTCCACTATTATCCGCTATCGTTGCGTGCCGCTGGCGTAATCGGCGCGTTGGTGATCGGGTCTGTTGGCCGAGCGCTGTACGTTAAAAGCGCTCGCGGCTTCAATAAACTTCTGAAGTCGCACTGTAAGTAATTCTCCTTTCGTGCGACAGACTGCGGCAGGCCAGCACCGAGGAGTACATCATGGATCAGACCGTTGCCGTTCAGGACCGTTACGGCGCTGCCGCTCAGACGCTGGAGCCGGCTTTGTGTTGCCCGGTGACCTATGATGCCAAATACCTGCGCGTTATCCCGCAGGACGTGCTCGACCGTGATTATGGTTGCGGCGATCCCAGTCGTTTCGTCAAGCCAGGTGACACCGTGCTCGATCTGGGCAGTGGTGGCGGCAAGATCTGTTTTATTGCCAGCCAAGTGGTCGGCTCGACGGGACGCGTCATCGGAGTCGATCGCAACCATGCCATGCTCAGCTTAGCGCGTTGGGCTCGTCCGCAGGTCGCAGAGGCCATCGGCTACGACAATATTGAGTTCCGCTGTGGACAGATCCAAGATCTTGCCCTGGATCTGGAAGCCGTCGATGACTGGCTGGCAACTCGTCCCGTGCGTACGCGCGAAGACCTGTTCGCTTTGACGGCGGAACAACAGCGCCTGCGACGTACACAACCGTTGATTGCTGATGCCTCGATCGATGTCGTGGTATCGAATTGCGTGCTCAATTTGGTTGGCGAGGACGAGCGTCGAACGCTCTTCGCGGAATTATTTCGTGTGGTCAAGATCGGTGGTCGGGTGGCGATCTCTGACATCGTTTGCGACGAGGACGTGCCGCTGCATCAGCGTCAGGATGCAACCTTGTGGTCGGGCTGCATCAGCGGTGCTTTTCGCGAAGATCGCTTTTTGCAGGCCTTTGCCGATGCGGGCTTCCACGGCATTTGTCTGGCGAAGCGCGACGAGAAACCGTGGCGAGTGGTGGAGGGAATTGAATACCGCGCGGTGACGGTGGTGGCCTATAAGGGCAAGCAGGGCGAGTGCCGCGAGGGCCATCATGCCATCTTATATCCGGGCCCGTGGAGCGAAGTGCGCGATGACGATGGCCACGTCTTTCGTCGTGGCGAGCGCACGGCGGTCTGCGCCAAAACGTATCATCTGGTGACCAGCGATCCGTATGCACATCACGTCATCGGCCTGCCTCCCTATCAAGCCATCCCAGAGAGTCAGCAGCAACCGTTTGCCTGTGACGCCGAGCGCGTTCGTCATCCGCATGAAACCAAGAACGGCGTACTGCCAGCAGATTGGAAACCGTCCAACGGTGCCTGCAGTCCAGGATCATCTTGCTGCTAGGCGATGCGTTTCCTTGGCGCACCGGCACCACGGCAAAAAAGGTTTTACCTATGCGGATCTTCCACGCGTTGCTTGCAGTTTTCTGCATCGTCGCAGCACTGCCCGGTGCTGATACGCGTCTCACGCTCACCGGTTCCAGCACCGTCGCACCACTCGCCAGCGAGATCGCTCGCCGGTTCGAAGCGCAGCACGCTGGTGTGCGCATTGATGTTCAATCTGGCGGCAGTACGCGCGGAGTCACCGATGCTCGGGCCGGGCGCGCTGATATCGGGATGGCCTCACGGGCATTGAAGGCTGATGAGGCAGATCTGATCGCCCACTCCATCGCCATCGATGGTATTGCCTGCATCGTCCATCGCTCCAACCCGATTCCGTTGCTGAGCAAGGCGCAAGTAATCGGCATCTTTTGCGGCACCATTACGAATTGGCGTGCGGTTGGTGGACCCGATCGGCGCATCGTGGTGGTGAACAAATCCGCCGGGCATTCGACCCTGGAACTTTTTCTGCATCATTTTGCGTTGAAGGCGGAGCAGCTCACCGCCGACGTGGTGATCGGCGAAAATGCGCAAGGCATCAAGACCGTTGCCGCAGCGGAAGATGCCATCGGTTATGTGTCGATCGGTGCGGCGCAGACCGCTGCGGACGCCGGGGTTGCCATCCGCTTACTGGGACTCGACGGCTTGGTGCCGAGCATCGCCACGGTGCGCGATGGCACTTGGCCCATCATCCGTCCGTTGAACTTGGTGATGCGCTCGGCTCCGACCGGTGTGGCGGTGGAGTTCATTGCCTTCGCTCGTTCGGCCGCAGTTGATGATCTCATTGTGGATCTGGCTTTTGTCGCCCCACCGCGCTGATTGGTTCTTGAGCATTGCCCTGACCGTGGCCGCTAGTGCGGCTGCTGGAATATTGTTGGTGGTGATATGGGTGATGATCGCTGGTGCGTGGCCGGCGTTGGTTGGTCCCGGCCTTGGCGCGTTCTTTGGTGACGCCACTTGGCAGCCAGCGAACTCCCGATTCGGCGCGTTGGGCATGATCGTGGGATCGTTATTGGTTACCGCTGTGGCGTTAATCATTGCCGTTCCGCTGGGTGGGGTCACGGCGTTGGCCAGTGGTTGGTTGTTGCCATCGGGCTGGGGCGCCGCACTGCGATTGGTTATTCTGATCATTGCAGGGCTGCCGTCGGTGGTGATTGGTTTATGGGGTCTGACCGCGTTGGTTCCCGTGCTCAGTTCTTGGCGCGCACCAGGAGTCGGTTTGCTGGCAGCGGGTGTGGTCTTGGCGGTGATGATCATCCCGACCATCGCGATCGTCGGCGATGCGGCGTTGCGGGCAGTTCCAGCCGATCAGCGGCGCGCGGCGGCGGCACTGGGATTATCTCGACTCGGTGGCCTGTTGGCCGCAGCGGGACCGCATCTGCGCGCTGGCCTGCTGACGGGTGGTGTGCTGGGTGTTGCGCGCGCGCTGGGTGAAACCATGGCGGTGTTGTTGGTCGCTGGAAATGTCGTGCAGGTGCCCGCCAACATCATGGATCCGGTACGCACGCTCACCGGCGGCATCGCCCTCGAAATGGCGTATGCCACCGGCGAACATCGCGCGGCGTTGTTTGTGCTCGGGCTGATCGCGCTGATGGTGGTAGCCGGATTGCTGGCGGTCGCGCGTGGACTGCTGACGAATACAGCTCGGCAGGCAGCGCATGAGTAGTCGGCAGCAGATCAACGATACCGTTTTCCTGAGCGTGGTCGCGGTGGGCGTGACGTTGGTGCTGGGCGTTTTGGGGTGGCTGGTGATCGATCTGCTGCGGGTGGCGTGGCCACGATTGGGCTGGGAATTGCTCAGCGAACTGCCTCGGCGTTCCGGTCGCTCTGGCGGCATCACCAGCATTCTGGTCTCGACCATGCTGATCATTGGCGTGTGTTTGGCCGTCGTGCTGCCGATCGGTCTGGGTGCAGCCATCGCGCTCGCTCAAGCGCGCGGACGGTGGGCACCATGGATTCGTGGCGCGCTGGAGGTGTTGGCCGGTGCGCCCTCGATCGTTCTGGGCATGGTCGGCATGCTGGTGTTTGGCGATCTGCTGGGTCTGGGATTCTCGCTCGCTAGTGGCGGATTGACCTTGGCCTGCATGGTGTTGCCGTTGGTCATTCGAGCTGGTGAAAATGCGGTGCGGAGCGTGCCGCAGGAATTGTACGTTGGAGGCGCGGCGCTGGGACTCTCGCGCAGCACCACGTTGATTCATCTGATTCTGCCGGCTGCTGCTCCCGGATTATGTGCTGCTCTGGCGCTTGGCACCGGTCGTGCGCTGGCAGAGACCGCGGCTTTAGTTTTCACCGCAGGGGCATCAGACCGCATGCCAGGTTCGCTGATGGATTCAGGTCGGACCTTGTCCGTTCATATTTACGAAATGGCGATGAACGTTGCCGGAGGTGATGCCTCGGCCGCCGCCAGCGCGGTGGTCTTGATCGGTCTGTTGGTGATTATCCAAGTCGCTGTTTCGGCGTTGATGCAACCCATGACGACAAGGCCCGCATGACGATAAATTCTGGAGCCATCAACACCGCGACCTGGTGTGCAGGCCGCACCTGTGCCAACGCCACCGGCACCTGCGCGGCGATAACCATTGAACGCCTGGGCTTGGCCTATGCAGGACGCTGGGCCTTCCGTGGAATTGATCTGACGATTCCGTCTTGCCGCATCACGGCCGTGGTCGGTCCATCTGGGTGTGGGAAAT
>JANMYZ010000441.1:0-13866 GCA_031382605.1 Planctomycetota bacterium
CAGCGTGTCTGGCGGCGGGCTGCACGCACGTATCGGTGGAAACCTATACTTGGTCGATTCTCGCGGCCCATGAACGCGACGCGCTGGACGGAACCATACGAGAACTCCAGACGCTTGACCGTCTTGTGCACCTCAGATGACGGCGGCTGACAAAAGCTGATTCGGTATTTTTCATTCGCTAATTGGTCATAGCCTTCCGCCCATGGTCCAACCCACGCCTTTTCAACGCCTACTTCAAGAAAGCGTGCAGCTCGCTAATCGCGATCCCAATGCTGCCTTCGCTTGCCTTGATGAACTCTACGGTAAAAGTTTAACCGATAGTGAAGTCTTACAACTCAGCGCGTTTTCCGTGCATTTAGGCGCCACCGGCCTGGGTCGTTGGAGTGAGACCGCGCTTTTTCAGCAGAAATTATTGAGCCATCCAGCGTTGATCCCAGATTCCGCCATCGTTCGTAGTCTGTGGCGCGGCTTGGCCGTGGTGCAGCGTTGCGCTGGAAAAAATGCCGAGGCCGACGAGGCTGAAAATAAAGGTGTTGCCAATGATTCTGACAGTTGCCGCTTAGCGGTGATGACGGCTCAAGCGTTGGCGGTTCGTGGACGCGCGAATGAAGCGATTGCCTATTTGCGCAAAGCGGCGTTGTTGGCGCCCGCTCTGGATCCTAAAGATGAGGTGTTGCCGCAAGTGGCGACCATCGCGGGAAATCTCATGCGTTTGGCCGAGCCGCAGGTGAAGCTCGCGCAAGAACTCTTGCTCGCCGCTGCTGCCGCTAACGGCGCCGCGCTCAGTCATGCCAGCGATTGGCGCATCACGCATCGGGCGTGGTTCCAACACGGCCAATCGCACTTGCTCGCGGCGAATCCGACGCAGGCCCTGCGCTGTGTGCAGACCATGATGGAACTCGAAGATCGTCACGAGGCTGGCCCAGCAGAGCGCTTCGCCACCGCCAATCTTGCCTGTCGTTCACAAGTCATCCGTGGCCAATTTAAAATTGCCAACGGTGCACTCGAAGCCTGCCAAGATTTCGCCAAGCGCATTGAGCATTCTGAGCAAGCCCAAAACATCCATGCCTCGCTAAAAGAATTGGAAGAATTCGTCGCTAACGCTCGCGAGGGATGAGCCGTCACGACGTGTGTCGTTCCACTTGGCATTCCAAGGTTTGACCGTCAGCGTGTTAAGATCAACATCTCCTCTACACCCCCAATAAGGATTTTTTTATGACGACTCCTGCAATCAAACCCTTGGTTAGCGTATTGGCCGATACCTACGCCTTAGCGGTAAAAACCCATGGCGCGCATTGGAATGTTACCGGCAGCGGTTTCTTCCAACTGCACGACGCCTTTGCCAGCCAGTACGCTGCGTTGTTCGAAGCTGCCGACGACCTTGCCGAGCGCATTCGCGCGCTGGGTGAATCTGCTCCAGCTGGCATTCATGCGTTGGCGAAATTGGCCAGCGTTGGAGATCTTGGCCATCAACATGACGGTTACGCTTTGGCGAAAGCCTTGCGCGATGATCATCGTGCTTTGGCAAAAACCTGCGAAAAGGCTCGTGCTATCGCTGAAAAAGCCAGTGACGAAGTCACCGTCGACATGATGATTGGCCGCATCGAAGCGCATGATAAAACGGCGTGGATGTTGGACGCTTACTCGACCAAGTAAGCCTAAAAATCGCAGTAGAAAAGAAATTACCGCAAAGCAGCAAAGAGCGCAAAGGACTTAGAACAAAAAAGAAGTTCACTCATTTGGTGAAGCTATCGGTCACCTAAATTTCGAGTCTAATCCTTGTTTTTCTTTGCGTCTTTGCGTCTTTGCGGTGGAAGTTTGAATTCCGACTGCCGCGTTTAGGGTAAGCCGTTGCCGGCGACGACAAAAAAGCCGACCCGGTGAACCGGGTCGGCTTTTTTATTTCACCGGCCTGTTGGCCGGTGGTTCAGTTCGCCGTGCTGCGGCCAAAACGCTTACGGTCGTTTTCCGTCAGGTACAATTTACGGATACGGATCGCCTTGGGCGTGATCTCGACCAATTCATCTTCCTTGATGTATTCCAAGGCTTCTTCGAGCGACATGCGGCGCGGTGGCGTGATGCGCACAGCTTCTTCAGCGCCAGCCGAACGAATGTTGGTGAGCTTCTTTTCTTTGAAGAGGTTCACGATCATGTCGGTGTCTTTGGCGTTTTCGCCGACGACTTGGCCTTCATAAAGCGGTTCGCCGACATCGACGAAGAAGGTGCCGCGATCTTGCAGATTGAACAAGGCGAACGGAATCACCGTGCCGCCAGTCTGACTGATGATGGCGCCGTTGATGCGCTTTTCGATCACGCCACGGAAAGGGCCGTATTCGAGGAACATCGTATTGAGCGTCGCTTCACCCTGCGTCGCCGACAACATCGCGTTGCGGATGCCGAGCAAGCCGCGCGAAGGAATCGAAAATTCAAGATGCGCGTAGGTGCCGTTCATCGCCATTTCGCGCACTTCGCCGCGTCGCGACAACATCATTTGCATGACTTTGCTGCTGTGGACTTCGGGCACATCGATGACGGCCAATTCAATCGGTTCGAGCTTGTTGCCGTGCTCATCGGTTTTGAAAATTACGCGCGGCGGACCAACTTGCAGTTCGCTGTTTTCGCGGCGCAGATCTTCGATCAGCACCGACAAATGAAGCACGCCACGACCAGAAACCTCGAAGACGTCCGGTTGTTCGGTGTCAGCAAAACGCATGGCGACGTTCTTTTGTGCTTCCTTGTCGAGGCGCAATTTCAGCTCGCGACTTTGCAGTGGCTTGCCTTCTTGGCCAGTAAGCGGCCCAGTGTTGACGCCAAAGGTCATCTTGATGGTGGGTTCGTCGATCGGGATCGGCGGCAAAGCGTTGGGGAATTCCGCTTCACAAATGGTGTCCGAGATGTGCACCTGTTCGAGGCCAGTGACGACCACGATATCACCAGCTTTGGCTTCTTTCACTTCCTCGCGGCCAAGGCCAGCGAAGCGGTGGAGCTGTAACACCCGCGATTTGTGCGGCACGCCACCCGGACCGCTGACGACCACGACCTGCATGTTGGCCTTAATGGTACCGGCGAAAATGCGGCCAATGCCCATGCGACCGACGAAATCGTTATGGTCGATGTTGGCGACCTGCAGTTGGAGCGGAGCGTTCGCCTTAATGGGCGGGCCAGGAATGTGCTCGACGATGGCGTCGAACAGCGGGCGCAGGTCGCCATCTTTGCTCTTCAAACGAGCATTGCCTGCTTCCAGCGTGTTTTCCATGAAACCCATGCGACCGGAACCGTACATCACGGGGAAATCGAGTTGCCAGTCTTCAGCGCCGAGTTCGACCATTAAGTCGAAAATGCGATCGGCGATGACTTCAGGTGAGCAGTTCGGCTTGTCGATCTTGTTCACCACCAGAATCATCTTGAGGCCGGTTTGAATGGCTTTGCGCAGCACAAAACGAGTTTGCGGCAAACAGCCTTCGAAGGCGTCGACCAGCACTAAGGCGCCGTCAGCCATCTTGAGCACGCGTTCGACTTCTCCGCCGAAGTCAGCGTGCCCAGGCGTATCAACGATGTTGACGCGGATGTCGCCGGCGGTCGGACTCAAATAGTGGACCGCGCAGTTCTTCGCCAAAATGGTGATCCCGCGCTCTTTTTCCTGATCCTTCGAATCCATCACGCAATCGACGATGGTCGACTTGGCGTGGTACGCGCCGCCCTGTTTCAGCAAGGCGTCAACCAGCGTGGTTTTGCCATGGTCGACGTGCGCGATGATGGCGATGTTGCGGATGTCTGAACGGCGTTCGACGTTGGGGAGCGACATAGGATGACCGATGCGTGTGAGGAAAGAGGAAAGCGCTGAGCTTTTGAGGGCTTCAGCCGCAGGGAAGCGTGCTGCACCAGAGTGCGGCCGCGCGCAAATGAGCGCGAGGGTGTAGCGCGGTCGTCCGTTAAGGAAAGGCCGCGTTACGGCATCCGCGACTCGCTCGGACGAAAGTCAAAGAAAAGCTGGCGAAAAGCCGGATGAAAAGCCTCTTTTGATTACAGTTCAGACAAACCCTCGTCCCTTTGAGAGCGGGTGCTTGGGCGCGTGAAGATCCCTTGGCGGTGAACCTGTCAGCTGACCATTCATAGTGCGTCTTGAAGGCTCAGCATCCTTGACCCGTGAGTTGAGTTGCGATGGTAGCCAAACTGTTTCCCCACGCTCGGAACGCCCATGCCCATGTTCAACTTTGTTCGTCCGGTCACCGCTTTGTTGGTGCTCGCCCTAGGCATGCCGTTTTTGTCCGCTGTTGAACAACAGGTTCCGGCGCAGAACTCGGCGACTCCGCCAACGCCAACGGTGTCGAGCGAAACCTCTGCCGGCGACTTGCTCAAAGATTTGCCTCCCGTGCCCAGCCTGGTTGAGCGCGAAGGTAAAGCTTGGTGGAGCGGTGAAGATGCCAGCCTCGCTTACCGCGTGACGACCGTCGACAAAGATGGCAACGCCTTGATCGCCACGGATATCGGCCAGTTGACCGTGGCGCGCAAATTGTTGGACGACAACCGCATCGACGCGATTGCCGCGTTGCCAGCGTTGATCGCACATGCCAAAGGTGCTCAGGTAAATGCCGATGGCCTGGTTCTGCGTGAGGGCATTTTGACCGGAATGCATCTTTTTTCGGCTCACACGCTGGTGCTTTCTGATGGCGTGTTGACGCGCACCAAAGTCACAGCGCCAGAGCGCAATGCCGACCGCGATACGGTCAGCGCAGCGGTTAAGACCATCACTGACGGACTCGTAAAAACCTCGACGTTTGACGAACCCGGTAAACGGAGTGTTGAGGATGTTCTCCAACGCCTCGCCAAAGCGGATGGCCAAGAAGATGTCGACGAGGTTTCGCCGAGCTTCGCTCGCCGCCTGGTGCGTGGCGGTTGGCTGCGTAAATTGCTGCCGAATCAAGCCGCAGCAGTGACGACTTTGGAGCAGGCCATCGTCACCGCCGAAAAATATCAGCCGGTCACGCTTTACGAAGGCACTGGGCTGCGCTTGGCTGAAGTCAGCGATTCGTTTGAGCGCGGCAGCCGCTGGGTGTTGACGACGCCAACGCGAGCGGCGTATGTGCAACCCCATGAAAAACCATTGTATTACTGGGCGTTAAAAGAACCGGGACCGACTCTGGCGGTCGACATGCAGCCCGGAGTCGATCCCTTGGCGGTGAACGACAAAGTGATTGGCGTGCGGCTATTCCAAGCGGGCACCTTGTTGGCGACGTGGAATAAAACGGATGGCCTGACGGCCAACCTCAAAAATTGGCGCCAAGCTTACCCCATCAAACCACTCAAAGGATCGGATCACGCGGTCGCCAATTTTATGCCGCCACATATTCTGCTTACCGCCCTCAACGGCGACATCGTGCGGCTTTATACGGAGAAAGGCATACTGAATGCTCCGACGGATGGATCTTCTCAAGACGCCGAAAGATTCTTGGCAGAAGCGGCCAAATCACTGCCAGAGCCGGCGTATCTCGACCTCATCGGCGAATACATCTTTGCCTACGTTTATGACAGCCCCGACAGTCGCTATCCCTTTTTGGTCGGTAATCGGCAGGTCAAAGGTGAAATTCATCAGACCGCAACCCAAACCATCAGCACCGCCGCCTGCGGTATGATTCGTGGCGACTGCGATGATCTTTCGGAATTGTATCAAGCGATCGCCGAGCGACAGGGCCGCAGCGCGCATGTCATTTCGCTGCCAGGGCACGCGGCGATGGCTTTCGCTGAAAAGAAAGAAGACGGCAACTGGCGGGCGTATGTCTTGCAGACTGGCCCGCCGATGGAGTTCAGTGATACCACCTTGCCCAAGGCGCTTGAAAAACTGTACAAAAAATTTGACGAGAACGATTCTTTTGACCCCAATGGCCTGGGACTGCTGCTGCGTTTTTCTGGTGAGAACACCCGTGGAGCGTGGCGTCTGAGTTGGCGAATTTTTAGCGAGCCTGACTACGCCAAGACCATGATCGATGTGCAGCGCGATTGGCAGTATCAAACCTATCAACGCGCGATCGCCAAAATGAAGAAGATGATTGCTGACGGCGACGAGGATAATGCCAATTTTCGTGAGTTATCTGGCCTTTACGGCTTCACTGGTCAGTACGATCTGGCCGTCAGTTATCACCAGCAGGCCATTGAACGCACGGTTGATCTTGAAAATCGTTTGAGTCTATCGGTGGAACTCGTGCAGTACCAGTTCGAATCCAAGCATGACGATCAGGCGCGCGCAACCACGCTCAACATTCTTGATCAGCAATTACCAAAACTGAAAAAAGACCCTAAGTTCAAAGCCAAAATCGCCGCGACTCAAGCACAGATTGGTCTGCAACTGGCCGCCACCTTGGTCCAAAGCAAGGCCTTCGACTTGGCGCTGCGCGCGATCAAGGATACCCAACTGGATGATATGGCAGCTAAAATCACCACCGTTGGCGGGTGGCTCAATAGCGAAAAATTTGACGAACGGACGTGGGACAACTCGCCGCAATTAATGAGCCTGCGTCGGCAGTTCTTGATGTACACGGTTATCGCGATGGAAGTCCTTGAAGGAATTTCTCCCGATGAACTGACCACCAATGTCGACTTACAATTGGTGGCGCGCTCGGTGCAAGATTGGCTGACCAACATCGCCTTTCACGATGTTGATGAGCCAGAAGATTCGCTTGCCCGCTTTAGCATCGCCGGACGTTTTTATGGGGCGATGTTGGGTAAAGAAAACCTCATGAAGTTGATCGATAACGTTGAGTTGCCGAAAAATGGCGAACGCGATCACACCCAGCGCATTGGTGGTTTGGCGCAACTGAAACTCGATTTGCCCTGGATCAAATTATCGGTGCCGTTCTGGAGCGCCCAGGTCATGGAATTATTTGCCAAGGAGCGAACCACATTCGACCCAAAACAAGTCGCCAAGCTGGCCAAGCAGGTCAAGGATTCCTACGATGCCAGCAAGGCACTGGGCCTAGAAAATCAATTGTTCGAACGCGACCTCCACTTGATCCAAGTGCTTTCTGCCTTGGTTAGTCAGGATGGAAAGCTGCTACGTGAACGCTTGAAGTGGGTCAAAGAGAAAGACGACAAACGTCTGCGAGACGACACCGCTCAATGGCTTGGCGATGCGGCGCGTTTCACGTCGCTGGAGTGGTACCAGCAGGTCATCCAGATCTGGAAAGATGAACTGAACTATAAGCCCAAGTACTATTGGATCGCTTGGCGCGCGGCGTTGAATGACGCCCCGCAGCACGCGCTCAAGGTTGCTGAATTTGCCAAAAACGAATTCAAAGACGATCTCTCGTTTGCCGAAGAATACCTCTACATGAAAGACCTCTTCGGTCAGCCCGCTAAGCCTGTGCCAGCTGCTGAGCCACTTCAGCCAGCGGGAAAATAAACCCAACCATGCTTGGGATGAACGCCGCCATGCCTCATGTCCTGATCATTCACGAAGTAGCGGATTACACCGCCTGGAAGAAAATTTTCGACAGCGCGTCTGGTATTCGAAAGGAAGCTGGCGAGCGCTCGTATCAGGTGCTGAAGTTCCAAGGCGACCCCAATAAGATCGTTCATTTCTCGGCGTGGACTTCGCTTGAGGACGCCAAGCGCTTCTTCGAGTCAGCCAAGCTGGTGAAAATCAGAGCCCAAGCGGGCGTCAAAGCGCCAGAGTTCATCTATTTGGAGCAACTCGAAATCGGCGCCTTATAAAATCGCGACGGTGCGGTAAGAGGTTTTCTGACTGCGTTTTGAGCATTGAGCATGCGTTTCGCAGCAAACGCCGTTTGGCGGGCGCATTATGCCCGCACACTGCTGTCCATGAACTTACACACGGAAATTTTAGTCATTGGTGCGGTGGCAATCACCGGTTGGAAAATCATCGGCTGGAGCGGTGCGCTCTGCTTCGCTTTACGTTGGGGAGTGCAAGTCTGGCACCGCAAAAAGACCGCTGATAACCGCCTTCCATCATCATTTTGGTGGATCAGCATCGCCGGTGCGGGAATGACGCTGGCGTATTTTATCTTCGGCCAACCAGACAGCGTTGGCGTGGTTCAGAACGTGTTGCCGCTTGGTTTGGCAGGATGGAATCTGGTGATGGATTATCGGGAGCGACGCACTGTCTGACCGGATCTCGCAGGGCTCGGTAACACCGTTCTCGCGTCGTGAACCCGATGCAAAAAAATCGCCCACCGCATTTGGGGTGGGCGAGGTGTTTCAGGCCTTGGCCGGATCCGTCGGCGTTGGCGGTTCGGGCGGTTTGGCCGCCTCGGGCGCCTTTGCGGTTTCTGCGGGTTTGGCCGCTTCAGCCGAGGTCACGCCTTGGTCGCGTTTGGCTTCTTCTTCCAATTCTTTCGCCAGTTTGTCGAGGTCTTCGAGGTCTTCGTCATCCCAGTAATCATCTTCACGCACCACCAAATAGGTCAGCATGCCACCCGCGACGAAGAGGTTGGCGATGTAGCCAAGGATGAGCGCGAGGATGAGTGCTTGCCATACGCCAGCGACTGGGCCAGTTCCGTATTGATAAAAGGAATTTTCACCACGGTTGTAGATCCCGCTGCTTTCACCGGGCAGTAACGGCAAGACGGACACGTGACGCAAGAGGTGGCTATTGACCAAAAATTTCATGTCTTTGGCGGCGAATTCGCTGGCCCGGCCTTCGGTATCATTGAAGCCCGAACGCATGCTCTCAGGTAGGTATTTTGCCTGGCTCTTCAGTTGGTCCATGCCCGCCATGCCGATGTAACCGGCAACGCACATCATCAGCAGCGACAACAGCAAACTGCCAAACAACACATGCGGCTTGGTGCCGACGGCTTCGATGGTGTCGACCACGTTGTCAAACCAGCCATGTTTGCGGATCGCGATGATCGCTGGGAAAACGAAGACGCTGAGCCAGACGGCGATACCGAACAACACGACGAATAACGAGAACAGGTAAACCAACGGATAGAGCAACGCATAAAAGGCGGGGCCGACGTACGGAATCGAACTTGCCAGCACCGGCACGTAGACCAGTGCGAGGTAGATGCCCGCAAGCATGCCCATCATAAATAAGGGGACCATAACGGCGGGAACAATGCGAGTTTTGTACTGGCTCAACGCTTCGTTGAAGGAGAGGAATTCGTCATCCAGCAGGTCGGCTTTCAAGAATACCGCGACCAAACTGCCGCCGAGACTGAACAGCACGAGAGCGACCGTGTATTGAACCCACGTCAGGACACTGGCCAGTATGAGGTTACTTTGGTCGATGATTTTGGTGTCGCACAACCACATCCATGCGGTGATCGCGACCAACGTCAGTGCTGAAATCAGCATGCATTTGGGCTTGAACGCCAACATCGGCGCGGTGAACAAATCTTTCCAGGTCCATTGGCGCGGCTCGGGCTTCCAATCTTCCATCGGCTGATCGCCGATAGCAGGCGCAGGCGCCTGGTCTGGCTTGAACTTGTCGGCTTTGGCATCGACGTTGATGCCCTTAGCGGGGGTTGGATCAGGCATGACCGATTCTCCAGGTAGGGCGGGACTCTAGGGAGCCGTCCGAACACGCAACCGCACGGCGAGGTTGGTCAAGGCGCTTTGACGGTGAAGATGCCATCTAGCTTAATAATCGTCGTCGTCGCCCAGCAGCTGTGAGGCTTGCCAAATTCCCAGACGTACGCCGCGATGCGGTAGGTCTTCACCAGCGGGATTAAAACCCTGGATCAGCGGTCGTCGGGGATCGAAGGTCATCAGCAAAATGCCGTTGGGATTTTGGCGGATCCAATCGACCACGTCGGTGACACCGATCACGGTTGGTGAGGTCACTAAGCGACCGAGAAACTGGTATTCGGCGCGGTACGTGCCGATGCGGGCCACAGGAATGCCCTGGGTTTGCCAGGCGGCGATCCGCTGCGAGATCGGTGCCAAATCGTAAGTCGGACGGATCGCCTGCGTGACCCCAACATGGAGAATCACCAGCAGCACCATGCCGACGATGGTGGTGTGCTGAATGGCGCGCAACACGGTGCTCGCAGGTAAGGCGATGAACACCGCCGTCAGAATGGTGGTCACGATTCCTGGAATTAAACCGATTGCCGCTCCCCATTCGTGTGGTGCGGCTTCGCGATTCCCAAGGCTGATGACATTGAGGGCGGACTTGCTGAGCAGGGGGCCAATCAACAAGACGAGGCAAATAATCACCAACACGGTGGTGACCGGCCAACGGTCGCGGCGCGATATCGTTGCGGTGGAATCGGCGAGTGCGCGCGCGAATAATAACACGGCCGGTGCCACTAAGGGGATCAGATAATGGACCTGTTTGCCGCTAATCAGCGAATGCAGCAGAAAAGCACTGCCACACCAGCACAGGCACCAGCGGACGCCGGGTTCATGCAGGAAGCTGGGCATTTTTCGTAAGGCTCGCCAAGTCGGTGGCCAGATCGCCCAGGGAAAAAATAGCGCCGGAAGAAACGGCAAGAACCACCACCAACCATGGCGATGTGGATTCATGTTCCCTTCTTGAACGCCAACGATGCGTCCGGCACTTTGGCTCCAAAAAAGTGCGTTGGCGTAGGTCTCGCCGCCTTGCCAGGCCGCTGGAATCGCCCAGCACAAGGCGATCGCGCCGCCCAGTATGACGGCAGCGAAACAGCTGAAATACCAGCGCGACCAGCGAGCACGCGGCAGCGTTGCCCACCACGGCGCGAACGCCATCAGTGGAAGCACATGCAGCAGAATAACCGGGCCTTTTGCCAGGACGCCGACGCCAATCGCGCAGCCAGTCAGTACGAATCCCAAGCGCTGTTGACGCAGCGCCGCGATGGCCAATCCAAGACCAGCAGCAAGAGCGCAGGCAGCCATTAACATATCAAACATCGTCAGCGTGGCGAAGACGCTCCAGAACAACACGCCCACCAATAACCACGGCGTTAACCGCGCAATGTCGCTGCGTTCTGGCCACAGCACGCGCGCGGTTTTCACGCTCAGCAAAAGAGTCCCCAACGCGAACAACGGTGCGACGCTTCGCGCCCACCATTCGCTGACCCCGAACATCCACCAACCCAAATGCATGCCCCAGAACAACAGCGGCGGTTTGTGGTGGTACGGTTCGCCCAGCAAATACGGCACCAGCAAATCTCCGCGCAGCCACATTTCCCACGCCACGCCCAGGTAGCGTGTTTCATCAATAGGAATCGGCGGACGAGTCAGGAGTCCACAAACGAGCAGCAAAGCCCACAACAAGATCGGTCCGCACAGCGCGCGCGTGGTGGTGGGCCCGAGCGGCGTCAGCGGCGTCAGCGGCGTCAGATCGGGGGGAAGCGTCGGCATTTCCGCACGCTAGTCGTCCATTCGCTGGCGACCAGATGCCGTGCGAGCAGATTTTTGCCGATCTCGGCGTCTTGTCGCCGGACGTCGGCGTGGATGCTGCGGCCTTACTCACGCTGCGTATCGCAAAGGATTTTCTGTGGCTGCCAAACGCTCGACTCGCTCCGCTTCCCGTTCATCGCCTGATGTTTTCATCACCCGCGATTTTCTGTTACGGACGACATGGGCGCAGGCGCTCTACCACGACTACGCAGAACCCCAGTCCATCATTGACTATCACTGCCATTTACCGCCAGAACAAGTCGCCGAAGATACGCGCTTTGCCAATTTGACGAAACTGTGGCTGGCTGGCGATCACTATAAATGGCGTGGCATGCGCTGGAATGGTGTTGCTGAGCGCTTCATTACCGGCGACGCGAATGATTGGGAAAAGTTTCAAGCCTGGGCCGCGACGGTGCCGATGTGCTTGCGCAATCCGTTGTACCACTGGACGCACTTGGAATTGAAACGGCCTTTTGGTATCAGCGATCGCTTGCTCAATCCTGCGACCGCGAAATCTATTTGGGATGACGCCAACGCCAAACTGGCCCAGCCGGAGTTCTCAGCCCGTGGCATCATGCGGCAGATGAACGTAAAAGTGGTGTGTACCACCGATGATCCGATCGATTCGTTGGAACATCATATCGCTACGCGAAACAGTGGTTTCGAGATTCAGATGCGGCCAACGTGGCGACCTGATCGAGCGCTGATGGTGGATTCCCCCGTGCGTTTCAATGCCTGGGTCGACCGCCTTGCCGCCGTCAGCAACACCACGATTCGGGACTTCGACAGCTATCTGACGGCGCTGCGTCAACGTCATGATTTTTTCCATGCCAACGGCTGCCGACTGTCAGATCACGGCATCGAAACCATCCCTGCGGTCACTTACACCGAACGCCAGCTGCGCTCCAGTTTCGTTAAAATTCGCGGTGGCGCTGAATTGGACGCCGATGAACAAGAACGTTTCAGATCAGCGATGCTGTACGAAGGCGCGGTAATGGATCACGCCAAAGGCTGGGTCCAACAATTTCACATCGGTCCTATTCGTAACAACAGCTCGCGCATGTTCCGCGCTTTCGGTCCGGATGCTGGGGCCGACTCTATGAGTGACGCCAGCTTCATCAGACCGCTGGCGAAGTTTCTCGATCGACTCGACAGTGATAATCGCTTGGCCAAGACCATTCTCTACAACCTCAATCCGAAGGACAATTACGCCCTAGGAACCATGATCGGAAATTTTCAGGACGGCAGCAGTGCCGGAAAAATTCAGTTCGGCAGCGGTTGGTGGTTTCTCGATCAGAAGGACGGGATGGAGCAGCAACTGAACGCGCTCTCCAATCTTGGTCTGCTGTCACATTTTGTTGGCATGTTGACCGATTCACGCTCGCTGTTGTCGTACACCCGTCACGAATATTTTCGCCGCGTGCTGTGCAATTTATTGGGCGATGAAATGGAAGCGGGTCTGCTGCCGCGTGATGAAAAAATGGTTGGCGAGCTGGTGGCAAATGTTTGTTACCATAACGCCGCGCGCTATTTTGATTTTGGCTTGAACCTAAAAACGCAGTAGAAAACTATTTTACCGCAAAGACCGAGAAAAGACCCACACGAAACGTCGCAGAGCCAAAAATTCTCTACTGCGTTTTAAGCTGAGCCCTCCAGCGAAGCCGAAATCGTCCTCCAGCCCAGAAACAAAACAGCCAGCGCCTGTAGTTCAGACGCTGGCCAAAAGTGGTTGGGGTGCAGGGATTCGAAGGCGATGCAAGCCTTTATCAAGACTCGACTTATATCACTCCATATACTTCACTGACAAGGTCTTGCGACCACTTTTGGCGTCGTCGGACCAGTGCCACATCAGGCTATATGGTACCGGTTATGGGCTCACCGTGGGCTCAGGTTTTGAAGAGGCGTCTGGTTCGTTCCCGGGTGCTTCTTTTTACAGCGAGCGGGAGAGGACGCTAGCTGTGTGCTGTGTCTGGCTGAATGGTCGACAGCAGCGAAGTCGGCGGTGGCGTGTAAGGGCCGGATCAAAATGAGGCCAGTCACCGGAGCAGTTCTTCTGACGTCAGATCATTGAGGTCACGGGGCGGGCGAAACGATTTCAGCAAACAAGTAAATCGTACGTGGCCCGCTCCCGTGCAGTGATTGGTTAGACAGCGGTTTAATCATGGATCCCGCCAATCGCACGCCACGAGTTGAAACCAGGAAACGAAAGGCGTTTGTTTTCAATACGAGTTCGCACGCGGTGATGAGTTCAGGTAAAACCGTCATTAGGCCTACCAACGAATCTTTCACGAAACGCGCACAACGAACCGATGTTACAGCGGACATCATTCGGAAATAAAAAGCAAAAGCAGATGAGCGGTATAACATTGAGGTCACGGGGCGGACAGGTTAGTTAGTGGTTCAGAAAAGAACATGGGCCGCTCCCGTGAAGCAGGGCGATTGCATTACCCCCCCCGCCATCCGTGGAAACATAGAAGCTGTTAACGCGTCAGGACTTGTGTAGTTTGGGGCGATGCCCAAAAA
>JANMYZ010000445.1:0-2648 GCA_031382605.1 Planctomycetota bacterium
ACCACGGGCACCTACACGCTGCTTATAGGTGTGCCGAATCCCATGGCTGGCGGACACGCGCTGAAATTCGCGAACACCACTCAAGACCAATTGCGCAGTGGCTGGCTTAGTCTTGGGACATTTACGATGAATCCGTGAGCATCTGTGCGGTGTGGATGAGCGGAATTCTACTTGGCAAGAGATCCGCAACTTTTTTACCCGCGAGCGAAAGCGGAGGCATCAATCGATTCGCTTAGGCGAGCAAATCCAAATTTGGTTGTAGGGATTGCCAAAGCCCAACCCGGAGCTAGAGTTTTTTCGCCCAATTCGTCATAAGGGCCTGTAGCTCAATGGTTAGAGCAGGCGACTCATAATCGCTCGGTTCTGGGTTCGAGTCCCGGCAGGCCCACTCTTATTTTATCGCTGCGCAACCAATTGTACGGTAGTGGCTTAGATTAACAAAATTCCATGCCGATGGGATTGAATACGAATGTGTGTGTGCCATCTGCACGCCAAATGATGTCAAGCATATGCAGCGAAACAGCCTTCATCCTAAAAACCGCAATAGGAATTCAAACTTCCACCGCTAAGGCGCAAAGACGCCAAGAAAAGCAAAGGTTTGAATCAAAATATAGATGATCAATGGATTCTCCAAATGGGTGAAGCTTGATTTTGTTGTAAGTCCTTTGCGCTCTTTTCGGCTTAGCGGTAAAATGGTTTTCTACTGCGTTTTTTAGGTTCATGCGCCGGGCGCCTGTCGTCACTTGCCGTCGGTGTGTGCGGTGGCCTTGGTTATGGTACGGAAGCGAGCTTGGACGAATTTCCCTGCTGGCGGAAAAACGTCGACCAACCAACGGTCTTCGTGGGTCTTACCCATGACCAGTTTCCATTTTTCGAAGGTCACTACGAAATTGCCGGTATCCGTACGTATCACTTTATCGATGTCGAAAGTGCGCCCCAGCCACTCAATTTCTTGCTTGCCGATAAGACGAGCTTCTTTGATCCGCCCAAGATCTGCTGGGTGCGGCGTCTGATTCTTGCCCGCCCACCACCACATCGCGCCATCAGCGCCTGGGCCCCACCATTCGACCGAGCGGAAGACCACAGCGGGGGCGTAAGGAACGGCCTCTTCGGTCTCTTCGGCCACGAGGTCGAACGCCGTGACGATGAGCAAAAAGGAAAGAAAGATAAATACTCGCATCAATCACCCCAAGATGATTGCACAGCAGAACAGACTTACCGCTTGCCCATGCTCGGCAGTAACGAAGTCGATGCGCCACGCTGAATACCACGGAAGAGCATTTCCATTTCGTCTGGATTATCAGAGGTCGACAGTGCGTCTTCGCGGGTGATGTCGCCCTTTTCATAGAGCTTCATCAGCGACTGATTGAAGGTCATACAGCCGAAATGTTCGCTGTCGCGAATGGCGGTGTAAAGTTCTGGCGTACGACCTTCTTCGATCATCTGTTTAATCGTTGGTGTCGCGATCATCACTTCGAGTCCGGGCACTCGACCATTTGAGTCTTTGCGTGGTACCAGGCGCTGACTGACAACGCCTTGGAACACCATCGACAACTGCATGCGAATCAGGTTGTGCTGAAACGGCGGGAAGAAGTTGATGATGCGTTCCATGGTCTGCTGAGCGTTGATGGTGTGCAACGTCGACAATACCAAGTGGCCGGTTTCGGCAGCGTCGATGGCGGCCGAAACGGTCTCAACGTCACGCATTTCACCGATTAGAATGACGTCTGGCGCTTCACGCATGGCGTTGCGTAAAGCACTGCGGAAGTCGCGCGTGTCGATGCCGACTTCACGTTGGTTGATGATGCAGCGATCATCGACGTAGCTGTATTCAATCGGATCTTCGACGGTGATGATGTGCCGACTGGTGGTCCGATTCATGTATTCGATCATCGACGCCAAGGTGGTCGATTTACCAGAACCGGTGATGCCCGTCACCAGCACCAAGCCGCGTCTGAGCATCGCTAAGCGTTCGAAAATTTCGACCGGCAAGCCAAGGTCTTTGAAATCTGGAATATCGCTGCGGACGTGACGCAGAACGAAACCAATGTTTCCACGTTGCATGAAAGCGTTGACGCGGAAGCGGCCAATTTCTTCGTCTTCAAACGCCGTGTCGCATTCGTGATTTTTTTTGAATGCGTCGCGGCTGTGTTCGTCGACCAATAACGAAAAAGCGTCTTTCATGTCCTCTTTGGAAATCGCGGTGGTGCCCAATTGCCGCACCGAACCGTCGACTCGCACTCGTGGCGGGCCGCCGACTTTAAGAAAAAGATCGGATGAGCGCAGCTGTACCATGGCGCGCAAAACTTCACGAATGTTCATTGAGTTTCCCCTGGTCGGTGACTGCTCACGACCTGGAGTAGGTGGTTTTCCAATTCCTGCAATCCTTGACCCGACACGCCCGACAAGGTCATCACGTTCTGTTTCAGGAGGTCGGCCAACGCCGTAGCGACTTCGGGTAAATCTGGTCGAGTGTCAGCTTTGTTCAAAACGATTAACTGCGGCTTGGTCGCCAACTCCGGGCTAAAGCGTTGCAGTTCATTGTTGAGCACGCGAATGCGCTCTGCCATCGATTCGGCGTCGCCTTCAGAACCATCGACCAAATGCAGCAAGATCGGACAGCGTTCAACGTGACGAAGGAACTGATG
>JANMYZ010000460.1:0-10338 GCA_031382605.1 Planctomycetota bacterium
CGCAAGCGAATGAAGCGCAACGCATGCAGGTTATGGCGGAGGTGGAAAAGGCCCGCTATCGTGACCAAGCCAAACTTTTCGAGCAGATGAAAGACAGCGCTTGGCAAAGTTTACGGCGTTTCACTCCGCGTGAAATCGCACGGTACCTGGCGTTGATGGAGCCGAAGAAGGCTTCCCGTATGTTGGTGCTGGCGCAACAGGATGTGGAATATCCCACGGTTGCGGTGGCGATTCATCAGGAAATGTTGCGTATCGATTTAGATGGCGTGAGCGGAGCCCAGGTGCAACGCCTAGCGACGTTGTATTCCTTCATGCCTGCCGAACAGATCGTCCCATATCTGGATCAAGCCAGCCCGCAGGAAGTAGCCGACATCTTAGTTGCTATGGAAGCCGCCACGCCGGCCAAGAAACGCGCTGAATTGATGGAAGTTTTGCGCAAAAAGGACAGTCGACGGGAACAGGACATTCGTCAGTTGATTGAGCGGGCTCAAAAACCAGCGGCCGGAGGCGACCCTCAATGACCATCCTTCAGTCACAAAGCATCAAACGAGGTAACCTGTCCAGGCGCTTCATTATCGTCCCTGGGCACACCGCCGTTGTTGGGGTATGCTTGGCGATGATGCCGTCGCGCGGTGGAAAACATACGTGCGTCAAGGAGGTCGATCATGGCTGATCATGCAGCACCCGCAGCACCCGCAGCGCATGGAGCGCCGATCGCGGGGGTGGCAGAAAAACCCAAAGGTGGTGGCCTGATGGGGCCGATCGCCGCCGGCGTCGTCCTTATCGGTATCGGCGTGGGCGCTGGCATGTACGTCAGTTCGATGTTCACCACCGTGAAGGCCGAAGCGGCGGCAGAAGCCCACACCGAAGAAAAACATCCAGAAGCCCATTCTGGTGTCGCGCATTTGACCGAGGTCAGCATGCCCGATTTGTTGAGCAATGTGCGAAATCAAGCCGGGCGTCGTTTTATCAAAGTATCCTGTTCGTTTTGGCTGGGCGGTGAACATGCGATAAAAACCGGTTTCGCCGCAGGCGGTGGCGGTGGACACGGCGGTGGCGGCGGTGGCGGCGGTGGTTCAGATGTGAAACGCATCTTGCAGATGGCCCTGGAAGAACACCTGCGAAGTTACGACATCGATGAATTGACGGGGCCAAACATCTCGCTTCAGCTCAAAAAAGGATTTAAAGATCGCATAGAAAAATCGTTGCGCGAGCTGTACCCGGAACTCAAGGCTGACGAAGAAGTGGTTCATCGCGTCGTGCTCACCAATCTCTTGGTGCAGTGAGGTCAGGTCATGGGCGACGAAATTCTTTCAACTGAAGAACTCGATGCATTGCTGTCTTCCGTGGAGGAAGTTGGCGCGGGTAAACGTAAGCGTGAAAAGCGCATTGTTGAGTATGATTTTGTTCGTCCCAACAAACTGTCGGGCGAACAACTGCGCTCACTTCAGCGCATGCACGAGTCGATTTCCCAGACTATCACGATGATTTTGTCGACTTATTTACGCATCAATATTGAGGTCAATATCATCTCGCTGGGAGAATTAACCTTCGAGGTGTTCAGGAACTCCTTGCCGAATCCAACCGTGATTAACGTGCTGTCGTTGGCGCCGATCCAGGAGCGCGGCCTAGCGACCATGGATATGAAACTCGCGTTCAGTTTGATTGATCGCATGCTTGGTGGCCCAGGCAAACCGCTCGATCGTATCCGCACGTTGACCACCATTGAGCAGAGTCTGCTCGACAACGTCATCAAACGTTTCATGGATCAATTGGCGCAGGGTTGGAAGGAATTAGTGGCCTTCAACCCAGTGGTCGAAGCCCGCGAGATGGACCCGCAATTCGTTCAAGTGATTCCCAGTTCAGAAATGGTTTTAGTCGCCACGTTCAGTCTGACCGCTCCCGGTGAGATTGAACCGGGCGAGCTGTGTTTCTGCATCCCTTTCATTAGCCTTGAAGGCAAGATCGGCCAACTCGGCAATCAGTTCCGTTTCGCCGCGATGAAACGAACCCAAAGCCCTGGGCAACGCAAACACCTCGATCGGGTGGTGAAACAAACCACTCTTGAGATTGCGTGTGAACTCGGCACATCGTCGGTCACCATTGGTGAAGTGATGGACTTGCAGGTTGGCGATGTGCTGGTGCTTGATCAACGACATGACGCTCAATTGGCCGGCCATGTGGCTGGTCTTCATCGTTTAATGGGTCGCCCAGGGACCATTGGAAAAAAAGTCGGCTACTTGGTGGATCGCGTGATCCCCGCCGGTAAGAACCCACTCGATCGCGATTGATAGAAGGATAGTCACATGCCAGATGCTCCAACGACCACCGTCCCACAGGACGTTCAACCTGCCGCATTCCCAGACCTCAGTGGCGCTGGCGGCGGGGTGAAGGGGCAACCCAATCTTGAATTAGTGCGCGATATCCAGGTGACCCTAGCGGTCGAACTGGGGCGCACCGATATGATCATCCAAGATATTTTGGAGTTAACCGCTGGCAAAGTGATTGAGCTGGATCGTTTGGCCGGCGAACCGCTGGATATTCTGGTCAACGGCAAACTGTTGGCCAAAGGTGAAGTCGTCGTCGTCGACGAAAACTTCGGCATCCGCATCACCTCCATCATCGACGGGAAAGCTCGCGAAAGCGCGCTAACGGCGGAGGGGGCGAAGTAATCTTTGATGTCCGATGTCTTGGTGACGATCGATTAACGTGAAGATGAGCATTTTAATAACGCCGGACACCTCCAATGACGCCGCGTCCAGTGGACATCGGACATCGGACATCGGACATCGGACATCGGACATAAGACATGAGACCAAGAGCATCGCCTTGCTTCTGATTCATCAGCGGAACATACTTTGGCCTACGCCAATGAGGGAGACCATACGTGGCTACGAAACTTAAATTCCAATATATTGCTCGTGACGCTTCCGGTCGCGAACAAAAGGGCAATATCGAAGCGGAGACCGAGGCCGAGGCCACGGGGCGCCTACGGCAACAGCAGCTCTCCATCGTCAAGCTGACGCAGGCAAGCGCCGGCGGATTTAACTTTAGTATGCAACTTGGCGGCGCGGCGCCGCGTAAGTGTAAGACCTACGAACTGTGTCTCTTCACTCGGCAGCTGGCGACCATGATCGGCGCTGGTATTCCATTGCTGGAATCGTTCGAAATTCTTGCTGAGCAGACCCGCGATCAAAACAAAGGTTTTGGTTTGGGTCTGCAAGAGTGCGCCGACTTGGTGCGCGGTGGCGTTGAGATCAGCGAGGCGATGACCAAGTTCCCCAAAATTTTCCCTGAAATCTATATCAACATGGTGAAGGCGGGCGAAGCGTCCGGTCAGCTTGACATCATCCTGAATCGTTTGGCCGAGTTCTTGGAAGCGAGCGAAACGCTCAAAAGCGAAATCAAGTCAGCGATGACGTATCCGATCATCTCGCTGATCTTAATCTTCAGCATCACCGGTTATTTGCTGATTGGCGTGGTGCCTAAGTTCAAAACCATGTTCGATTCCTTGGGCGCTACACTGCCGGGGGTAACGCTGTTCGTCTTGGGTGTCTCGAACTGGCTGACGGGCAACATTTTGACCTGCATTATTATCATCGTTGCAACCATCATTGGTTATAAGTTCGCCATGCGTACGCGGTCCGGCCAGCGCATTCGCGATACGATTTGGCTAAAACTTCCGGTATTTGGCCCGTTGTTTCAGAAGGTTGCCCTGAGTCGCTTCGCACGAACTTTTGGTACGTTGCTCTCATCCGGCGTGCCGTTGTTGCAGGCGCTAGAAATCGTTGCGTCGACCGCAGGCAATGTCGTGATTGAAGAAACCTTGCTGGAAACCCGCGAAACGGTGCGCAAAGGTGAAAGTATCACTACCTATTTGCAGACCTCTTGGGTGTTTCCGCCGATGGTGGTGAAGATGATCGGCATCGGTGAAAAATCCGGTGCGCTCGAAACGTTGCTGGCGAAGATCTCCGAATTCTACGACCAGCAAGTTCATGCGATGGTCAAAGCGCTCACCAGTTTGATCGAGCCGATCATGCTCATGATCATGGGTGTGGTGGTGGGCGTCATTGTGCTCGCCATTTTCTATCCGATCTTGCAGTTGCAGAGTGCCGTTCGCGGAAGCTAATAAGGCGGACTGCAATCGTTGAAGATCATGGTAATTGATCACGTGACCCCGGCCGAAATGCCGGGGTCACCTGTTGAAAGAGGAGCGACGATCACGTTTTAAAAGCAGTCAGCAGTTGGCATTGTCGATTCATGAGATGGAATGACTACGATGACGTCATCAGAACTGGCTAAGACAGAGGCGCTTCGCCCGCACTCATCATTGTCAGGCAAGCGTCGGGCATTGGGACGCGGAGATATTCGCACTTCGGCTCGCCAAGTCAGCTTGGTGCGCCTGCTGCTGATCACGATGGGCTTTGGTGTATTGGTGATCGTTACCCAGGGCCGCCGACCGGATCTGGTCGAGCCCGCCGCGACCTATCTCAAAAGCTTGCTGGTCACCACCACGGCGGTGGCGGTGGTGCTGTTCGCGACGGTGTGGTTGGCGCGCTGGCGTTGGCAATTGGCCTTACATTTGGTGTTCGATTTGATTTGGATCGGTTTACTGCTGCATTTCAGTGGCGGGGTTTCATCTCCTGGCGTGGTGTTGTTATTTGCCGTTGTGTTGGTCGGCACCCTGGTGTTGCCTGGAGTGGCGTTGTTTGTGTTGCCAGCGCTGGCGAGTTTGGTTCTGGCAGTCAACGCCAGCATGTACCTCGCTGGAAATGCGCCTTTTCCTCAAGATTTTTTGAATGCTACGCCTGCTTTGACTCAGACCGATCGGATTCTTGGGGTGTTGGCAACCCAAGTGGGCGCGTTGTTTCTGGTCGATTTGCTGGGCCAATTGCTGGCGCGTCGTTTACGTGAGCAGCGAATTTTTACCGGCGAAGTGTTGGATCGTCTGGGCGAAGGAGTGCTCGCCGTTGATCGCACCGGCGCGGTTGCTTACGCCAATGCCGAAGCGCGGCGCTTGCTCGGACTCAGTGGAATGGTGGAGGGGGCTCCGGCGGCGGCACTTTTATCGGATCCCGCGTTGGCCCCAGTGTTGGGCCTGCTGATAGGCGATCGTTGTCCCGCGCTTGAACGATTTACCGCCGCTGGCGGTGAGCAGTTGGTGTTGCGCGTTACGGAGTTGCTTGATCGTCGCGATAAGCCCTTAGGGCGAACGTTGATTATCGCAGATGAAACGCGCCTGCGTTTGTTAGAAGATAGCGCCCAGCGCGCAGAGCATCTGACGGCATTGGGCGAGATGGCGGCGGGCATCGCCCACGAAGTGCGGAATCCATTAACCAGTTTGCGTGGTTGTGCGCAAGAATTGGCAGAGATGTCCAGCGAAGCCAAAAACCAAGATGCCGAAAGTCTGGCACGCATCATGGTCACCGAGGCCGATCGGCTGGCGCGTATTGTTGATGATTTTTTGACGTTGTCCCGTTTGCGCGCCCCAGAACGCGAACCCCTCGATCTGCCGCCGCTAATTGAGGAAATACGGATCATGACCACGCAGCGGCGTGACTTGCCTGATGGGATTAAAATGGCGTTCGTCATTCACGACGGCTGTGGATCCGTGCTGGCTGATGGCGGTCAGCTGCGCCAGGTGTTGTCAAATCTGATCAACAACGCCATCGACGCCCTCCGCCAAGTCACCTGCCCGATATTATCGTGTGAGGTAAGTCCGCTGGAGCGAGATTCAGCGCTCGGCAGTCCTGGACTAAAAATTGCGGTCCGTGACAATGGCTGCGGTATTCCAGCGGATCAGCAAGAGCGGGTTTTTACGCCTTTTTATAGTACCAAAGCGCAAGGCACCGGCCTTGGCCTGAGCTTGGTGCAGCGAATCGTGCGTGAGCACGAAGGCTTATTGACGCTCACCAGTGACGTTGGTCGCGGCACCACCGTGACAATTATGCTGCCGACTCATTCGCATACGCGCGTGTTCAAACGCGCCATGGGCGGAGGTTGAAAAAAACTAAGCGAAATGCTTAGAAAGCCGTGGGCCTTCTTGAGTGGCATAATTGTTGCCGCACGCGCCATACAAACGTGAACACGGTTTTTGCAGCGTTTCATAAGCCATGGCGCAAATCGGTTGGCCATGGCGCAAAATCAAATCGTCTTGATGCGGCCGTACTTCGAGCACGGCAGGTGCGCCGCGATGATCGCTGCCAAATACACCCCAACCAGGATCGAAGAAGCCAGCGTAGTGCGCGCGGAATTCTCCGGCGGTAGGATCGAAGGGCACCATTTCACAGGCGAGGTCAGCCGGGACCACCACGCGTTCGCGCGTGGCAAGAATATAAAAACGATTTTGTTCTAAGCAGAGAAAACCCGAATCAGGCTGTTGTAACGCAGAAAAGAAATGCCGCGCTTCGTGGCCGCCAAGTTTGGACAGCACTAACGGATGATGCGTTCGCTTAGCGACGAAGCCGACCACGGGCCGATCGAGATCGGCAGTCATGACTAAGCGTCCATCGAACAGCGAACTGATCGGCGATGGTTTGCCGTTAGGTTCCCACAGCAACGGTTGGCGACGATGACGCTCGGCCAATTCGTTTTGGTTCAAGACATGACGCTCAGAAAAAAAGATTGCTTGGTTCAGGCTGACGCCCGCCTGCGCGACGATATTGAAACTGCGTGGAATCAGTTCGAGCCACAGTTCACCGTGATATCCCGCCGGAATGCGGTCGTAACGCGGACTGCCATCAGCTAAAACGCGCGTGCCCAGATCGACGCGTCCAGTGCTGCTTTTACCGTTGGCATACGCTTCAACGCCAGGTGGCAGCGCCAGGCGTTCACGCATCAGGACCAAGTACACTTGATCATGACCTAAGCAGAATGGCGTGCTCAGATCGATTTTTTCCAACGCTAAGCTGCGAACCAATTCGCGCACCGATTCGCCCGGCATCGGCAGGATCGATCCCGGCATGCGATAAGCTTCAACGTCCAGCGTCAGATCTAAACTCGCAGGCTGGATCTGATCGGCTTTGATACCACCAAGAGCCGTAACGTGGCCAGCGGACACCAGTGCCGCGAGACCATCAAGTTCCAACGTGCCAGTGATCGAAGGTGGAGCCGTGTTCAACATGGGCGCGGATCCTGTGGTCATGCTCGGCACGTGCCAGAGAAGAAATTTTTTCTTTCTCGTCCTCAGTGGTGGAAACGTTCCCGGGTATAGTTTTGAGCCGGGTTGAGCCCGTTCTCGCGTCCCAGCGGGACGCCATGAAAATAGCCCGGCACTTTCAGTGCCGGGAATAACGTTGGTGATGACCAAAGTCCCGTAGGGACGGCTGAAACGCTGGCGGTTTCAGTCGTCCCTGGCATGTTGAAATCCATCGCCCCGCAGCCGTAAGCCCTCGCATAAGTGATGGTGTTGCTGTAGGTCGTTTCCGCCGTCGGAGAGCACGCGTCGTCCCTTGGGGCTCGACCCCGTCCCGTAGATCGTGCCTCTTGCTGCGTGGGACCATGTCCGTCTAGGCATCTTTGGCCGTTTGAGCCCGCATTCGCCAGGTTGTGACTCGTTCCCTCGTTGGCAGGAGATCCGGTGGTGTGTTCGTTTTCCCCACCCTGAAAGGAGTCGTCATGTCTGAGGTTATTGCGGTTGGCTGCGATGTCAGCAAAGGCCGTATGGATGTCGTGGTGCTGGATGGTTCCAGTACCGTGTTGGATGGCGGTGGCCCGTATGATGACACGTTTGGTGATCATACGCGTCTGCGCGAGCTGCTGCGTTCGTTGGCAAAGCGTTATCCGTTGGCTGAGATCCGCGTCGCGGCGGAATCGACTGGCGGGTACGAACGTAATTGGCTGCACACCATTCGCGATGAACGCCGCCGTGCGCCGGCGATTGCGTGTTGGCGGTTGAATCCGTTGGCGGTGAAGAAGTGGCTCGATAGCGATCTGCATCGTGCGGTGAATGATGTTCATGCGGCGCATGGCATCGCCGCTTTTCTGCACGCTCGCCGTCCGGCGGTGCAGGATCCGGAGCCGACACCGCATCAGACGCTGTACCGTTTGGTGCGCAGCACCATCACTCAGCGCGCGGAGGTCGAGCAGCAATTTCAGCGGCTGCTGAATGATGTGCATCCGGAATTGGTCCAGTACACGCGTCACGGATTGCCGGCGTGGCTGTTGGCGGTGGTCGCCAAATACCCCACCGCAGCCAAGGTCGCTCACGCCAAACCAGACAAGCTGGCTGGCATCCCGCACGTCACCCGTGAACGCGCTGATGACCTGATCGCCCGCGCGAAAACCAGCGTCGCCAGCATGGCCGGACCGACAGCCGAAATGAGCGTCTCCCTGCTGGTCGATCGTATACAGGCCGCCAACGACATCATCGACCAGTACCAAACCGTCCTGCTCAACGAACTCGGCAAAGACCCACGCGTCGCCCTGATCGACAGCATCACCGGCATTGGCACCTGGACCGCCATCTGCCTGCTGCTGGAAATCGGCGACATCACCCGCTTCACCTCGTGCAGCGGATTCATCGCCTGGGCAGGACTCGATGCCCACGACGACATCAGTGGCGACGGCATTCGCAAACGCGGCATCAGCAAACGCGGAAACGCCCACGTCCGCGCCCTCCTCTACATGCCCGCAAAATGCGGCACCACCTTCAACCCCGTCATCAAAAAATGCTACCAGCGCCTGCGCGCCAACGGCAAACACCACGGCGTCGCGCTCACCGCCTGCATGGTCAAACTCCTGCGACTCGTCTACGCCGTCCTCACCACCAACCAACCATTCGACCCCAACCACGAAGCCAAACGGCACCACCACCCAGCGCCCAAACACACCACCCCAGCACCACAAAAACCAACCGACCTCACCGCCCCCGTCAGCAAACGAGAAGCCAGCAGACGACGCGCACGAGACCATAAAAAAGCGGCGGCCCCAGTGACCACAAAAACGGGATCGATGTCCCAAGAAGCCACCGGAACCGACCGCCAACAAACACCTACCGCCAACCCACCGCACACCAAGCACCAGCCCGCACCCGCTGCCGGGCGGCACGCGGGCGCGACCATCCCGACCAAGACCGCGAGCGAAGGCCCCACCAAGGGCCGTAGCGGTGCCGCCCGGCAGCGGGTGCGGGCGCACCCGGAGAAAAGGGCTGAATTGGTGACTTGATTTCAACCTGGCATCTACGGGACTTTGCAAAACACGTAATTTTTCCCGGCACTGAAGTGCCGGGCTATTATCAGGCTGCCCCTGCCGGGGCGCGAACTCGCATGTAATACGAGGTTGAGTCGAGCGATAACTACATTTAAAATGTATTTTTCTCGGTGATTCCTCAGCCCATGCGAAACACCACCACCGATATCGCTACGGTCGGCGTCTGTTGATCTGGGTTAACGTAAACGTGACGGCGATGCCCTGGGAATTGCACCAGTGATCCGGCCAGCACCTCAATCTGCTCATCTTCAATGTGCAGCATCGCGCGGCCGCTGAGGCAGTAAAAAAATTCCTGCGCGCCCAGGGGATGAGGTCGGCCGACGCTGTGGCAACCCGGTTGCATGGTGACGTGATTCATCTCGACGCCGCGTGAGGCAATTGGCGATACCAAGCGGGCGACATAACGCCCGTGTTCTGCGCGGTATTCTTGCTGCTCCTTCGGCGTCACTTGGTAGTGCCGGTGTTCGGGCGGCAGCACCAGTAATTCATCCAGGCTGACATGCAGCGCCTTGGCCACTGCCAGCACGCTTTGTACGCCAGGATTGGCGCCGTCTTGCTCCATCGCTGCGAGTGTGGCACGTGGCAGACCGGCCTGTTCAGCCAACTCGGATTGAGTGAGCTTGGCTTGCTTGCGAAGTCGTCGGAGGTTTGGGGCGAGGGCGTCCATGTTGGCCAACAATCAAGAATAATTCCAGGATGCCAGCATTCGACCCCGGTATTCCAGCATCGCTGGCTTGCACAGCCTGGCTGATGGAGTTTATGATGCTTTCCCACGCGCCTCCCTTTGGAGTCGTTCCACTCATTCACCGGAGTCCCATCATGACCTTCACTCTCCCTGCTTTGCCCTACGACCTTGCCGCTCTTGAGCCGCACCTGACCAAGGAAAATCTCGAACTGCATCACGGCAAACACCACAATGCGTACGTGGTCAACCTCAATAAATTCGCTGACGACAAAAAAGTCGACGGCGCGAAAAGCCTGGAAGACATCATCATGTCCTCCGACGGCCCAGTGTTCAATAACGCCGCGCAAATCTGGATTCACACGTTTTACTGGAACAGCATGAAGCCCAAGGGCGGCGGTGAACCGACCGGCGAATTGGCCGCAGCGATCACGCGCGACTTTGGT
>JANMYZ010000483.1:0-5218 GCA_031382605.1 Planctomycetota bacterium
GAGCGGCACCGATATCGCACCAATCGACATGATGGCGAGATCGGCCACCAACCACGTCGGCGAAGAGGGCGCGAGCAAACCGACGCAATCTCCGTGTTTTACCCCAAGTTTAACCAAACCAAGAGCACAGCGGCGGACATCGCGCGCAAGTTCCTCGGTCGCCATACGGCGCCAGTAACCCGCCTCGCGCCACGTCAGCGCGCTGCTGCACGGTGCCCGCAGCAGCAGGCCAGCCAGGAGATCCGGAAGAGTGGTCGGCGTTGGGAGGGTGCTACTCATCTGCTCATCCCTCCATGGTTTTAAGATACCACGGAAGTGGGTGTTTTGCCAGGGGCTACAACAACCTTGCACAGCGTCATTTTACAGCCTCTCGTCACCCCAATACCACCATTTCAAAGCCCAAAAAAACACCGGCAACCTCAAATCATCAGAAGGACATCAGACATCGGACATCGGACGTCAAATAGGAAACACCGCATGAAACAATTCCGTCCGGCTCTGTACGCCGAGTTTGGCGTAGACTCCTGAAAGCATGTTTTTAACCGTCTGTTCGGTGATGCTGAGTGCCGTGGCCAGTTCTTTGTTGGAGTGGCCTTTGAGCAGCCCGGCGACGAGTTCGCGTTCGCGCGGGGTCAGGGGGAGGCCGATTAAGCGGCGATGGAAAAATTGCGTCATCTGGTCGGAGTTGGCTCCACGGTCGGCCAACAGGCGTGCGATAATTCCGGCGAGACGCTCGACGCCGAATGGTTTTTCTAATAAATAATCGGCGCCTAGGTTGAGCACCGTCACGACTTTATCTTTGTCGGCAAAGCTGGTGATCACCACGCGCAGCGCGCGCGGGCAGCTGCGGTTAATTTCTTCCAGCAAGCGCAAGCCGTCCAGGCGCGGCATCACCAGATCGGTAACGATCACATCCCAGGAGCGAAACAGCAGCGGCACCGCTTCGGCGCCATCGCCGACCGCAGTGACTTGATAACCAAGGCGTGACAAGCCGCGAGCGAGCAGCTCACGCGCCATGGCTTCGTCATCGACCAACAAAATAGATGCTCCGGCAGTCATCGAGCAGCGCCTTCCCAAGTCGGTAACGTCAGCTGAGCGGTCACCATATTATTGGACGAGGTCAGCTCTAGCGAACCACCCGCGTTGCTCGCCAGATGTCGGGTAATGAGCAACCCCAGGCCAAGGCCAGAAACTTTGGTGCTGTCATGCGCTAACGTCGCTCCGCTTTCTGACAGTTCGACAGGTAATTGTCCGGGGTTGGAGATGGACAGGATCCAAGTGCCGTGCTGTTCGCGCAGATGCACGTCGATGACGGATCCTGGTGGAGCCGCTTCGGTGGCGTTACGCAGCAGATTATCGATGATGATCCGTAACCCCGATGGCGTGCAGCGTGCCAATGCGCGCGCAGGTAATTCGTGCACCTCAATGCGGTGACTGAGGTGACGGAGATCCAAATTCGTGCGCGCTTCTTGCAGCGCGGCGACCACATCGCCGGAGCTGTCGTCCTCAACCCCTGGGCGGGCGAGTTGATAAACCAGATCAACCGCGCGATCAATGCGTTCCAGACTCTGGTCGATGTGAGCAGATAGGGGATGGCTGCGTAGCGCCGGCTGCTCGACCCGCAATTCATCGACCACCAAGCGCAAAGTGTGCAGCGGATTGCGCACCTCGTGGGCGACTGAAGCAGCCATTCGACCGAGCAAAATAAAACGTCGTTCCCGCTCGGCAGATTTTTGCAGAACCACAGCCTCACGCAGCGTGCGGACGCGCTCAGCCAGAAGCAGGCAAAGAATGCCCAGCCCCGGTCCGACCAACGAGAACTCCAAGGTCTCAACCCACAGATGGAGGTTGTGGGCGGACGGGCCAAGTCGTTCGATGAAAGAATCGAACACAAATAAACCGCAGCCCAACGCCGCACCAACACTGCCAAGCAACCAGGAACGCAGGGGAATGGTCATGGCCTACACCTTGCCAAGTCAGCAAGGCCAAGACCAGCGGCATGCGTGGGGAGCCCAAAATAAGCAGCCAGAGGTCGCTGCGCGGGCGAAGTCCTGCCTCAGGAATTGTCTGAGGGATTCTCTCGTTCTGGTTTGCTGACCAGCGTCGTCACCCACGCCCAAACGACGCCCACCAACAGACCCATGGCATGGGCGCTGTTGCCGATATGGCCCAGGATGCCGGTCATGCACAACACCAACCACCCAAGCATCATCATCACCACCGACGGCGGCAGGCGGATGCCCGCCGTGGGATCAAGGCGACTGCGGATCCACACGTAGCCGAGCAGCGCATAGACCACGCCGGACATGCCGCCGGACAAGGCATTGGCATAGTGCACGCCGTTCTTGAAATCCCAGTTCACCAGGAACTGCGCGACGTTGGAAAGCACCGCCGACACCAGCACCAAGGTCAACAATGTGCGCGACGACCAACGCCGCTCAATCAGCGGGCCAAGATCCTTCATCCACAGCATATTGAAGACGATATGCATCAGTCCGAAGTGGATGAAGATCGGTGTGATCAGGCGCCACACCTCGCCCCGCTCGATCGCGCTGAAGCCGGAGGCAACGGTGCGTTCGAACCCCCGAAGATCCGCGAAGGTCAGCCAAGTGAGGACGTCGCGGTTCTCGCCCAACCCGGAGGCCACCGCGACCGCGATGCTCGCGACAATCAGCACCGCCGACACCGGCGCCTGTTTTACGATCGTCATCACTCCAGGACCCGGTTCATCAGCAGGCGATTGGTCAGTCATAGCAGGGCAGCATTCACCGACTTTGGGGTATGCCTAGCAGCAACGGCGGGATATCCGGCGGACGACATCGGACATCGGAAAATAAAAAATGATTTGGCGTATGTCGACGCCGTCGCCAACTAAAGTTCAACGCACATCGCTCAATGAATGGCCATTCTTCGCAGGTCGTTGTAGTTGAATGGCAGGAAGGTATGAGCAGCGGATGCTACGCGGAGAAAAAATGGTGCCCACGGGTTTTCCAAGGCCATGACAACCACCGCGCTTCCGCCAGTGAATCCGGCGGTCATCGGTTGGGCTCGTCGTGAAAGTGGCTATGGCCCAGAGCGCATCGCGCAGCGGCTTTCAGTTGCCGTTGATCGCGTGCTTGCCTGGGAGGCAGGTGCCCGCGCACCCACCATGCGGCAGGTGCAAAAAATGGCGTCATTCCTGCGTCGTCCAGTAACTTTGTTTTTTCAGCCTGCTCCACCGCATGTCGCACCATTAGCTGCGGAATATCGCCGCTTACCCGGCGTTATTCCAGGAAAAGAATCGCCAGAGCTACGTCTGGCCTTGCGGCAAATGATCAATCGCCGCGAGCGGGCGTCAGACCTGTCTGATGAATTAGGTGTTGATCTCCAAGGCATTGGTTTAACCGCAAAGCATCTTGAAGCGCCGCATGTGGTCGCTGCACGCATTCGCACACGACTGGGCATCAATGACAGCGACCAACTCGCTTGGAAAAACGGATGGCAGGCTTGGCGGCACTGGCGGACAGCAACCGAATCCATTGGTGTTTTGGTATTCCAATTCCCGGGCGTCGCGCTCGACGAAGTGCGTGGTTTAGCGCTCTTGCATCAGCCCTTGCCGGTCATTGGTATCAACAGCAAAGAAACGGTGCCAGAGGCGCGAATTTACACGCTCATACATGAATTGGTCCACCTCGCCCTAGCGGCTAGCGCGGATGAAAAACCCGCGCTAACCGATACGCACGACGACCAGACATGGGCAACCTTTGAACAGTTTGCCGATGCCACGGCCAGCCACGTCATTCTTCCCACGGGAATGCTCGATGCTCTCCTGGGATCTGAAAAAACCGCCAAAGTATTTGATGTCGCTGGTGTTCGTCGTCTTGCGCGACAAGTCGGCATCACGCCCCTGGCATTTGTCACGCGCTTGCTGATGGATGATCGCATGTCGCGTTCAGCTTATCAAAACTGGCGGGGCGAATGGGCCGCGTGGCTGCAAGCTCATCCGCCCAAAGGCGGTGGCTTTTCCCTACCTGACCAAAAAGCCCTCGGCCGAAATGGCCGACCGTTCGTGCGCTTGGTCTTCGACGCGCTCGCACAAAACCGCATCACTGTTACTGATGCCTCGCGCTATCTAGATTTGCGCTATCAACACTTTCCGAAACTTACCAATCGCCTGATTGGCCCAATCGATCTGGGAGAAGGCGATGCCTGACCAGATGATCTATAGCATCGACACCAATGTTTTGATGGATTGGCAGGCACGGCATTACCCAACCGATTTGTTCCCAGGTCTGGTCGCCAAGGTTGAGGCGACGGTCCAAGCCGGTCGCTGGCTTGCTCCTGAGTTGGTGGAAGAGGAAACCGGAATCGTCGGCACCGATGAACTGCGGGCCTGGACGAAAGCCCATAAGTGCATGTTCATACCCATGGCAGAAACGTTAGCCGATGGCATAGCGATCCAGGCGCGCTTCCCAGGACTACGCGATCCCAAAGCCGAGTACGAAGAAGCCGACGCCTTCGTCATTGCCCTAGCACAACAACGCGGCGGCATCGTGGTGACGCAAGAAACCTCCGCCGCAGAAAAGAACAAGCCGAAGCGCACGCACTTCATCCCTGATGTCTGCCGTGATCTGGGTGTGCCGTGCATTAATCTTCAGGGCTTCATGCGCCGTGAGGGGTGGAAATTCTAAGATGCCTGTCTTCATGCCGTTTTTATCGCGCGGTTTTGCATTTATCTTGGTGTTATGTTCGGATCAGTTGACTTTGCACCATGAGATGTGAATGAAAAGAATCATCGTTGATCAAAATATTTTAATTGGACTTGGTCAACCCAGTCCAGAACAGCGTGTTCAACTAGAGAATGAAGACAACTTCATATACGTTCTAGATGCCAATCTCGGAGAAGCATGGAAATCTAGGCCAGAACATTGTGGGTACATTTTGCGAGATTTGCTGCCGTTCCGAGGAAGAGTTCGTCTCGCCCCTGCTCATTCGGAAATCTTCTCATGGGAGAAGATTAATCGACGAGCTGTAACCCGGCGGCAGATACATTCTCACAATCCGAGCAACGTACTTGGTGGGTTGTTTGACGACCTTGCCAACGATCAATCTACTATAATAGAAGCATGGCATGATCTCAAGAATCGCGCTCTCTCAGATGAACAAGACGACAATCAGGTAAAGGTCATGAAAGGGTTTCATGATACCGTTGTCAACGCCGCAAACGATATCGACCGCG
>JANMYZ010000524.1:0-2368 GCA_031382605.1 Planctomycetota bacterium
TTGTGTCTTTGCGTCTTTGCGTCTTTGCGTCTTTGCGTCTTTGCGTCTTTGCGTTGGAAATTTGAATTCCTACTGCCGCGTTTAGGTTAAATAGACCCCGAGCTCACCGTTCGCCAGATTCGTTGCGGGCGGAATGACTGTAAGCGGCGAGCGTCAATCCAGCGCGACGGAGCCGCTGTGCCGTCTGATTCCAAATGGCAGTCGACATCGGACATCCGTGCCAGCGCTTCATAGTAACCGCGAACGGTGAGACGTTCTGGCGACGCGGCGTTGAGCACGCCGACGCCGAATGATCCGCTGAGTGCTTCGACACATAATTCAGCCAAGTCTTGTTCATGCAGATAACTGAACGGGCGTTCAAGGTCGCCTTTTACTACGCATGGTTTCTCTGCGCTTGCTGCGGTCTTTAAACGTTCACGGGCAAATGTCCGCGTTGGGCCAACCAACGCCGTGGCGCGCAAAATCAATGAGCCTGATACCGCGAGCACCGCGCGTTCGATCTCTAGCAAGCGCTGAGCTTCAGGGCCATCGTCCAGCAAACCGTCTTCATCAACGCCAGCACCACCTGCATCGCCGTACACCGACGTCGTCCCGGTGTAGACCAGCCGCGCTCCGTCCAAATTCCATTGCACCAGATTCGCTGCCGTTTCTAGGCCATTATCTTGCCCCCGCCGCACGCCGGGATTTGCCGACAGCAACACTGCATCAACGCCAGTCATCGCCGACAACATCGAGACATACAGCGCCGAATCCGCAATGTCGCCAGTGACCACCGGAAAACCGAGCGACTGATCGGGCCGTGCACTGCGGCGCACGCCAATCACGTGATGCCCAGCGTCTGCAAGAATGCGTCCGGTGAGTCCGCCAATAACGCCGCAGCCAAGGATGAGAATGTTCATTTTCTGATGTCCGATGTCCGATGTCCGATGTCCGATGTCATATTTGCTCTCGCGTTGTTCGTGCTTACCACGGTGAACGCCGTTGTCCCACGACATCGGACATCGGACATCGGACATCGGACATTACGACCACGCCTGCAAACGTTCCATCACTGCGGTGGCTTTGTCGACGTCGGCGCGCAGCACGTAGGTGTGATTCAGATCGATTGGTTTATTGAAGGCGGCGAGCAATTCGGAGTGATTGGTCACGGGTTCTACCAGCGAACGGCCCAGGACGCGGCGTTCGCACAGCAAGCGGGTGCCGGTGGCCGCTGCGCCTGCACCGACGATGCCGGTGAATTGTTGACGCGAATGGCGGGTAAATACGTGACAGCCGGCTTGCTTTAATGAACCGACTAATTCGGCGGCAAGGAAATTTTCTTGTGACTCGGCGCCGATGCGTTCGCGCAGGACCAGTTTGGCTGGCTCACGATCAAGAATACGGCGGCTCCATGGTAGGCCTTTGGCGCGGGCTTGATGCAGTCGATTAGTGATGGAGTCGTCGCGTAGTTCGACTAAATCAGCCAAGCCGCGACTGAGTGAGAATTCCACTTCGCCTTCAGCGATGGCGCGTTCAAGGTAGTACTCAAACGCGGGTGGCGTCTTGTGAAAGTACACCTGCAGAAACATGTGATAACGGGCCAATAACAGGCCTTCGAGCGCATGAACGCCATGCACATCAAGTCCCAACTCGGGACCATCGGGGCCTTGCAGAATGGTTTCGCACGCGGTCAGTCGCGGCAGATCATAAAGGCCGTAACTGACGCCCAAAAAATGACTGTCGCGCAGCAGATAATCGCCACGGTCGGCATCGATTTCGCCACTGACCAGTGCCCGCAGAATATTCACCAAGGTACCAAGATTCGCTAAACGCGGACTGCGACGAACGGTCGGCGACAACACCGCCGCGATATCACGCGCAAGATCTTCGGCGATTGCGCCTTCGCCGACCAAGCCATGGATAATCGCTAAGGATAAATCCTCATGACGAGCTTGCCGTTCGCTGGGCATCTGGCCGTCGCGATACCATGGTTCTGGCAGACGAACGCATTCCACCGATGGTAAATAATGTTCGGCCGTATGACTGAATGGGGCATGCCCAGCATCATGCAGCAAACCAGCAAAGCGCAGGATGCGATATCCGTAGTCGATATCTGCCTGAGCAAAGCCACTCAGCGCTTTGGGTTTGGCGTCGGCTAGGCGGCGAAAGCGCTCAGCCGCCAAATGCATAACGCCCAGCGAATGTTGGAAGCGATCGTGAACGGCTCCGGGATAGACCAGACTGACGAAACCAAGTTGGCGAATGTGCCGCAGCCGTTGAATCCATGGATGATCCAATACCCGGCGTTCATCCTCGGTGATGAGGATGGTGCGGTGGATGGGATCACGGATTTCGTAGGTTTGGGCCACAGCGCTGAATTTTCCCAAGC
>JANMYZ010000536.1:0-8222 GCA_031382605.1 Planctomycetota bacterium
TCACGCTGCGCTTGGCAGAAGCGCGTGACCGAATCCATCATCAATAAAACATCTAGGCCGCCATCGCGAAAATGTTCGGCCAAGGTATGCGCCGCATACGCCGCCGCTAAACGCTCCACCGCCGGACGATCACTGGTCGCCACAATCACCACGCTGCGAGCAAGACCTTCAGGACCCAAAACCTTGTCGACGAATTCGCCAACTTCGCGTCCACGTTCACCAACCAGCGCGATCACGTTGACGTCGGCCTTGGCATGGCGCGCCATTTCACCCAGCAGCGTCGATTTACCCACGCCTGAACCAGCGAAAATACCGAGGCGTTGGCCCTTGCCGATGGTGAACAAGGTGTCGACTGACTTAATGCCAGTTTCCAAAATCCGCGTAATCGGCTGACGTCCCAGCGGCGGCGGCGGATCGGCCATGATCCCACGCCGTGCTTGGCCGACGATGGGTCCTCGCCCATCAATCGGATTACCAATGCCATCGATAATGCGGCCGATGAGTCCTGGCCCGACTGGCACCATCAAACCGTGACGACGCGCGATCACTAAATCACCTGGACGAATGCCATCGAGATGACCGAGCGGTTGCAGCAGAATTTCGCCTTCACGAAAACCCACCACCATCGCGGTGCGCTCACGACCTTCAGCGCCAACCACGGTACAGGTATCGCCCACTGGCATAGCTGGCCCGGAAGCCACCACCGTCAACCCGACGACGCGCAGCACGACGCCCGTGGCCTGCATCGACTCCATCGTAGAAAGTTGATCATGATAGCGATTGAGCGTGATCATGGTTCAGACTCCGAGGCATCGTCTGCTGATGGCGGAATGTCATCGCCTGGGCGCACCAACACGGTGCAATCCGATGACGGCGCACTGTCGAGCAACTTATCGACCAGACGTTTCCAGCAGCCATCCAAACTGATGTCCAGGCGCGTTCCTTGCGATTGGATAATGCACGAACCACGGGACAAACCCTGATCTGGGATGACCTCCAGTCGTTCGATCCCAGGAAGATGTGCGCTGATGACGGCAACACGCTCGGTCAAACTTGCGGCATCGGTCGGATGCATGCGCACCACGATTCGCCGACGATCTGGCACTTCTTGCAGCGCGCGTTTCACCAGCGGATCAATCCAAGAAGCGTCACGTTCCACGGTTTGACGCAGCACCGCCGCCGCCACGGCTAAGCCCAAGCGAACCGACTCCGCTTCGGCTTCTGCCACCAATTGTTTTTCTAATTGATCAAGCCGTCCGGTAGCGCCAGCTAACGAGGTTAATACTGGCTCAAAGCGATCGAGAAATGCTTGCTCACGTTGTTGTCCGCGTTCGTTGGCCAAGCGTTCCGCATCACCAGCGCGCTTGTCCGCTGCTGCGACGCGCGCAGCCGATTCCGCCACGCCAGCTTTGCGACCTTCTTCACGAGCGGCAGCCAAACGCTGATCCCACTCACGTAGCGCACGATCGACCCCCGCATTCACCAGGGCGACGGCTTGGCCAGCAACTGCGCGTGAACGAAGGATGGTCATGACATGACCTCACGCTGCTGTCCGCACAGCGACGAGCCTGCCACCAACATCCTGAAAAAAACGGCCGGAATAAAACTTCCACCGCAAAGACGCGAAGACGCTAAGGAGAAACTAGAATTTGAATAAGAATGATTATGCTTCACGCTTTCAGCAAAATAGTGATCCTTTTCTCTGCTTTCAGTCCTTTGCGCTCTTGGCGTCTTTGCGGTAAAATGATTCTCTACTTCGCTTTTTATCGTCATATTGCTGTCGAACGTGCTCATACCATGGTCTCGCCGGTGCCACGTTGGATGCGAATATCGCCCTTTTCTTCCATCTGGCGCACCAGCGTAAGAATTCGCTTCTGCGCTTCCTCGACATCGCTGAGTGGGCGTGGTCCGAGCATTTCGATTTCTTCTTTGATATTGTCGCGTGCGCGTGCGGAAAGATTGCCCAGCAGCTTTTCTGACAGCTCTGGTGGCGCCGCTTTGAGCGCGAGCGCCAGATCAGCTTTGTCGATTTCGGCCAAGACTTTCTGCATGTCTTTGTCGCCGATTTTGGTGAGGTCGTCGAACACGAACATCAGTGCCTGAATCGAATTGGCGATGGCTGGCGATTCGCGATTCAAGCGATCCAGAATCGCTTTGCTGACACTCGGCTCACTGATGTTCAGCATCTGGGCGACCGTCTTGTAACGATCACCGCCGCCGCCATCCGACTGACGTGAACCCAGCGAATAGGCGCGGACTTCTAACATTTCGTCGACTTGGCGCACCAGTTCGGCAGGCATTTCCTCGGTCGAAGCAATGCGTTTGATCACGTCGAAACGAAGATCTTCTGGGAAACCCTTGAGCAATTCGCTGCCAATCGGGGCATCCAGATGACTGATGACGATGGCCAAGACTTGCGGATGTTCACCACGCAAAAGACTGGCGACTTGTTTGGCATCAAGAGTCAACAGCGAGCGAAAGGGTTCCGCGTCACGGGTCTGTTTGCGAATTTTTTCGAGCAAGTCCTTGGCTTTTTCTTTACCCAAAGCGCGTTCTAAAATGGCTTGCAGCATCGGCGCCACGGCCACGCGATCACCACCAGAAGCTTGGTTGAAATCCTTGAGGGTTTTTTCCATATCACTGCCGGTGATTTCGCCCATGCGCGTCATCTCTTCCGACAACATGCTGACATCGCGGTCGTTCATCCGCTGCATGACCATCGCAGCGGCCTCGCTATCTAGGGACAACAAGAAGGCTGCCGCTTTGCGGCGACCGACAAGGCCTTTATCTTTTTCTGCAATTTCCTCAGCCACGATATTCCCCTTTAGTTTTCGTAGAGCCAGCGACGGACAATCTGCGCAGCGCTATTCGGATCATCCATCACCCGCTTCTTGATCTGATCTTTCAATTCAACGCGACGACTTCGCGCTTCTTCCTGAACCTTGCCTTCATCCGGTGGTGGCTCTGGTTTTACTTTCGCCTTAATCTCACTTTCTTCTTGCCGAGCTTTGGCTTCCGCCTGTGCCCAGGCTTGATGACTGCGTTTGAGCTGACCACGCGCGATGATCAACAACACGATCGCTACCAGTCCAGACAAGCCGTAGCCGATCCAGTCAGCTAGCCCGCCTGGCATTCCAGGGATGGTAACGCCCGCCTGCGCCACAATGGCGACCGGTTCGCGATACATTTCCATACTTTGCACCGTGGCGCTAAAGCGAAGCTCGACTTTCTCTGCGGTTTCGAGCTTCATTTGAATGCCCTTGGCAGCGTTATATCCGATGGCATTGAGTACCAAGTCACGGTAGCGCTGTCTTTCGACCTCGCTGAATTCGGTCCGTTGTTCTTCCATGTCAGCGGTTGGCTGACCCTTGTCGTCCTTCTTGGCCACCTTGGTCGATTTAAGATCGAGCAAAATGCTGACCGACATACCCGTTATACGACCAACTTCGTCTTCTTGCGTGGTGGTACTTTTTCCGACGACGTATTCGTTACGGGTTTCTTCACTGGTCTTGCTGCCGATCTGCGCCCCACCAGCAGGCGCCGGAGCGGATCCCTCGACATTCGGTTGAGTGCCAGCAATCCCACCAGCGGAAGCGATGGGGATTTTTTCATCCGTGGTGGTGGTATTTTCTTTGAGTAATACCGACTTGGTCGGATCGCTGGTCGCCGTGCTGCGTTTAGAAAAATCGAGCTTGGTCGACACTTTGACCATGCTGCGGCCAGGTCCCAGAGTGGCATCGAGTTGTTCCTGCGCTTTGCGCGTCAAATAGGTGTCGCGCGCGGCCTCGGCTTCCAAAGTGGTTTGCGCCATCATCGCCGAACTGTCCGCTGCCGCCGGAGTCAGCAGTCCGTGATTGTCCATAATCTCGACACGTTCCGGCGACAACCCAGCGATGGCGCCCGCGGTCAAGCGCATCACGCCCGCAATTTGGCGTTCAGTCAAACGCTTGCCGCTCGCCATATCCAATTTGATCGAAGCTTTTGGTTTGGCGGAATCATCCGCGATGAACGGACTTGGCTGTGGCCGATCAATCAACACTCGCGCCGAACGCACGCCCGTCAGCTCACGGAAACTGCGTTCCAATTCACCGGCCACCGCGCGGTCGTAGGTCCGATGCTCCGTAAAAGTCGAATCCCACATGTTGCCTTTACTCAGGATTTCGAAGCCTTTTGAGCCATCACTGAGCAATTCACGCTCCGCCAGTTCATTACGCAGGCGGTACAGATCCTTGCTCGGTACCAAAATCGTGCTGTCACGATCAGCCAATTGGTATTTCACCTGATTGCTGTCGAGGTAGGCGATGATTTCCGTCACCTGACCTTTGCCGAGGTCACTGACCAGCATGCGATAGTCCGGACGATTGGCGGCATAGCCCAAACCAATGGCCGCACCGACCGCCGCCAGCACCACGAAAACGATGGTCGCTCGCTGGGACACCTCAAGACGTCCCCAAATCGCACGCAGTTGTTGCCAGATTTTCGACATGTGAACCTCTTAAGAGGTACCAAAGCGCAAGACGTACCAACTGAATGTCCGATGTCCTTTGTCCGATGTCTTCGTGGGACATGAACTGCCGTGGGGATGAATGGCTCAATAGGCTGAACACGCTGCGCTTAAAACAGCGCGCGAGTGATGACATTTTCCAGACTGCTGAGCTGTCCGCCTATCAACCCGTCAGTTACCCAAGCAAGACCGTGTACCAAACGACATCGGACATCGGACATTGGACATCGGACATTAGAATTGGGTACGCATCACTTCTTTGTACGCTTCAACTAATTTGTTGCGCACTTCGGCGGCGAGTTTTAGGGACAGTTGGGCTTGGCCTTGAGCTAACATCACGCGGTGCAAGTTGTCGGTTTCACCGCGCTGCACGGCGTCGATCGCTTGATCGTATTGGTGCTGCGTCTGGTCCACTTGGCTGACAAAATCTTGCAAGACATCACCGAATGTTTTGCCGTCGGCGGTGCGTGCGGCCTCGGCGGCCTGCGGTTGATTGACCGGGGTGGCTGGGGTGATCGCTTGGCCGTAAAGGCTGCGTAAAGGATCGAGCGGGGTGCCCATGTGATTAGTCTACCCTGGAATGGTTCATGAATCAGACAAGCGCAGAGCGCTCTCGTGCATGCGCAAAAGACCGCGAGCGGCATTCGTATTGGCCTCGTAGGCCTTACTTGCCACCAACAGATCGGTCAATTCCAACACCGGATCGATGTCCGGTTCCTTCACCATGCCGGTGGCAGGATCAGCATCTGGGTGGCCTGGGGCGTAACGCTGTAAATAGCGCGGGCTGGAGACGACTTCCGACGCCACTGCGCCTGTCGCAGCTCCCTGACGATCCATCACCGCTTCGAAGCGTACGCGTTGCCGTGCATACGGCAGACCGTTGGCGAGCTTGGCGGTATCGCCAGCGTGGGCGAGGTTCTCTGCCGCAATGGTCATGCGCAAACTCTCGGCACTCAGTGCCGAAGCACTGGCATCAACTCCGCGAAATAAGGAAATATTCGGCATCATTAGCCTCCTGGCGCATTACTGGCGGCAATATTCAACAAACGCATTTTACCCTTGGTCATCGCTAAATAAGCACTGTAGAGCGTCTGATTTTTTGCCGAGTTCATGATCTCACGATTCAACGACACGTCGTTGCCATCGGATTGTTCCATGGTGTCGCGTGGTTCATAAACTTCTGGCTCGACGTCCGCCGCAGCGTCCACGCCACCGTGCTCCAACGCGGCCTGAAAGGTCTCATCAAAACGCACGGCCCGAGCCTTAAACCCTGGAGTGTTTTGGTTGGCAATGTTGCCCGCGTGAACTTGAGCTTTGAACGCCGCCACGTCCATCAACCGAGCCATCAACTGCAAACGAGAATCGGTGATCATGGATTTCTCCCGTGATGTGAACGCACACGGCGTTCCAACATCCAAAATGTCGATTCTGATTGGGTTTTTCGTCCGAGTTGGATGTATCAACGCTAGTTACGTGCCAAGTGACGAATCTGAGGCCGCACTCTTCGCTGGTTAAAACGTGGCAATTCTCAACGCCGCTGTCGTGACCTTGCTGCAAGCGCTGACGTGAACGCCCAAGACCGAATGAAGACGGCGCAACCGACATTGCGCCTTCGCGATGGGCTCCACACTGCCGCCCATGCTTGTTTGCCCTGGTCGTTTACATCGTGTTGTCGTACTGCTGATGGTGCTTGCCACCGCGTTGTCGGCATTGGACGCCTCCCAAAAAAATCCCGCAGCACAAGTCGATGAAAGTGAAATCGAATCGCGCTACGTGACCAATGTCCAAGAACAAGCCGCCAGCTACCGCTTAGCCCGCAGCAAAGCGGTCATCAACGAGGCCGACGAACAGCTCGCCAAAGACTACGCCCGCCAAACCGTGGCCATCCTCGAAAACGGCGAATCTCAGCCGCTGGAAAGCGGCAGTCATTGGCTCTCACCACAATGGTGGTTTGTTAACCCTTCCAAAGAACGCCGCGCGCTGTGGTTGGCGGAAGACGGTTTCGACGCCGTCCCCTACACCCGTGGGGCAGGCGAATTATTGGCCCTGCAAGTCAAAGCTATGGCAGCTCGCGGAGTCATTAGCGGCGTCCACAACTCCCTCTATCAACTGTGGTTTTACATCCCCGATTACGCGTCCATGCCAGAGATCATGGAAATCGCCATGAATGCCGCAGAACGGCAGCAAAACTTCACTGCCTCGATTAATTTGGAGTCAGCAGATCCGCGCGAAGTGATCCGGCTCGATGGCAATTCGCTTCAGGGTGAGATCAACCGGCTGTTTCATTTCCTTGAATTACACGGCGACCGCGTCCAAATTGCCCCACGGGCCGCCATCGGATTAGCGCGTTCCTTATTACGTGGCGGGGATCGTGACGACCTTTTTTTGGCGCGACGCGAATACGAGAAATTTTGCGAGACCTATCCCTCTCATCCCTTGGTATTTACGGCGCTCTGTGAGCGTTCACTGAGTTATTTGATTTCTTATCGCGGCGAACATTACGATGTCGGTTCGCTGATCAGCGCCGCCGCCGTCATCGACCAAGCTGAAGTCGAAGCCGACGGCGATGCCGGAAGCATTCGCATCGTCGAAGCCTACCGCGTGCGCATTCGTTCGTGGCATCAAGATCGCGACCTGCAAGTTGCGCGCTGGTACGCTGAACGCAAAACCATCGGCTTATCGTGGCTCGCATCACCCAAGGGCGAAACCGATCGCCTGTGGCTGCAAGCGGCGCGCTATTATTACCGTGAAGTTATTCGTCGCGACAGCGGCTCTGAACCTGGGCGTGCCGCTGCGCGCGAACTTGCCGATTTGCCGCTGCCAAGCGCAAGCGAATTGGGCTCTGCGCAACCGCTCACGCCAGCGCCATGATCTTCCCTAGTTCCAAAACGCTAAACCACAGAGCGTTTTTACCGCTCAGCTTTGGCCTTGGTGCCCTCTGTCTGTTTGCCGCCGTGATGTTATCCGCCTGTTCCTACCGCCTAGCTGGCATCAAGCCGCTGGGTGAATCCGTACGCGTGGTCATCACCGTCAATAAAGCTCGGTTAGTGCGCCTCCAAGGCTACCTCCAAGAAGAAGTCGCCAACGCCGTGGAAAGCAAACTCGGCTGGCGCGTCAGCCCAACCGGCTCGGCCAAACTCGAATTACATATTGATGAAGAAAAAATCTTACCCAGCGGCAACGATTCGCGCGGCATCGTCAGCCGTTGGACGATCACCTGTGGCGGGCAAATATTATTGAGCTCGAAACGCGGCCATGCCCACGGCCCATGGACCGGCACCGGCTACAGCAGCGGCCTACCCGACGAAGCCACCGCGCTACAACAGGCAGCAAAAAGCGCCGCTGAACAAATTGCCGTGTGGCTAGAAAACGAAGCAGAACACTGGCCCGCGCTGCCGTAGGCTTCAGTAGCCTTGGCAAATGTCGTCTTCGCGCCCAGTAGTGGCAGCCCAATAATAGCCCAGGCACTTCAGTGCCTGGGACAAGCGCGTTTTCCGCTCAGCCCCGTAGGGACGGCACGAGAATAGCCAGGCACTTCAGTGCCTGGGACAAGCGCGTTTTCCGCTCAGCCCCGTAGGGACGGCACGAGAATAGCCAGGCACTTCAGTGCCTGGGACAAGCTCAGTCCCGTAGGGACGGCACGAGAATAGCCAGGCACTTCAGTGCCTGGGACAAGCGCGTTTTTCCGCTTAGTCCCGTAGGGACGACTGAAATTTCC
>JANMYZ010000563.1:0-3068 GCA_031382605.1 Planctomycetota bacterium
AAGTCTAACCACAGAGGACACAGAGGGCACAGAGGGAAATCAGAATGCCTTTCTCTGTGCTCTCTGTGCCCTCTGTGGTTTAGCCCTTTCCCCTGCTTTTTTCTTTCGTACGTGTAGCGATTTCTTCGGATAGCACGGAGAAATAGAACCTTAGTACGACAGAGCACCAGAGCAGAGAATGCGTTAGAACCTGTCTGGAAATACAGGATTAAACATGAGAGCGCAGATGCGCAGAGAAGAATGAAGGTCAACTTTGCCAATAGATCACTTCACTTTCGAATGCATGATTTCTCTGCGCCTCAGCGTCCTCCTGTTAAATTTATCTTTCCAGGCGGTCGATGAAGCGCTTACCAAAAATTATCCGGCACGCGGGAAACGCGGTAACGAAAAACTCCCCGTGATATCCATGGATCACGGGGAGTCGGGCGATTGACGATGACGATTTTTCGAAGAATCAGCGCAAGACTTTGGCCTCTGCAGCGGACTTCTTAGGCTCGTTGCCGTCGCGAGTGAAGGTCGGTTCGCCATTGCGTAAGCGGACGCTGATGACGTCGCCAGCCTTGATTTGGCTGGAGGCGATCAGACGCGACAGCGGGGCGACCAACATGCGTTCGACTGCGCGCCGCATTGGGCGCGCGCCGAATTGTGGATCGGTGCCTTCTTCTTGTAATTTGTCGAGGTAGGCCGGTGAATAATGCAGGATAATCGGCATGTTGGCGCCGAGCAGACGTTTGTAGACGTCTTGCAACATCAAGTTGAGAATCATGCGCAGATCTTGGCCGGTCAGCACGCGGAAGCAGATGATGTCGTCGAAGCGATTGAGGAACTCGTAAGGAAAAACATCTTTCGCCGCTTCAACCGCTTTTGATTTAATATCTTCGTTGATCGCTTCGGCTTCTTGCTGGACCTCGAAGCCGATGGAACGATGACGCAGCGTGGCGCTCATTTCCTCGGCGCCGACGTTGGTGGTGATGATGATCACCGAACGGGTGAAATCGACGGTCTTGTTGTTGCCCAGCGTCAAATGGCCGTCTTCCATCAGGCCAAGGAGGGCGTTCCACAATTTCGGATGAGCTTTTTCGACTTCGTCGAACAGCACGATCGACATGTAATGCGATTTAACCTGCGGGAAAAGTTTGGCGATCTTGCCTTCGCCCTCGGCGAAGACACCGCGACCTTCGGCCTGCGCTTCTTTATGGTGCTTATCGAGATTTTCTTGCGACAGCATCGGCTCAACGTCATTGCCGACATATCCAGGAGGCGAGCCGAAAAGTTTCGACACGGTGAATTCGCTGGAAAATTCTTGGCAGTTTACCCGGGTAAAAGCGCCACGTTTACCAAAAATAGTTTCCGCAAGGGCTTTGACGGTTTCCGTTTTTCCCACTCCGGTGGGGCCGAGAAACATCAGCGTGAGGATCGGACGCTCAGGATTTCGAATACCTGCCAAGACTTTGCTGAAACTATCAAGGATCGCGTCGATCGCGTTGCTTTGACCGATGACGCGTTCGCGCAGCATGGCTTCGAAGCGCGAGACTTGGTTGGAACGCCGCGTGGGATCCAGCACCAATGACTTGTCTTTTTTATTGGGGGCGGGCTCGGCATGTGCCATGGAGGCCTCACGTGATGTTGGTGATTGGGCGGGAGCGTTGGCGAAAGAGCGGGAGATTCGTTTCGTCGTCATGCACATATACCCTGGGAATGGTTTCTTTGAGCGATGAGATCCTCACATGCTTTCACGTCGCGACGAGAGGCCAGCGGGCCAGCACATCGTAACGCGGACCTGGCGCATCCCGTCGACAACAGAACACCAGATCGGTGGTTTCGCAGTCGCCCCAGTCGGCAAGGCCGTTGGCAAGAAAGAGCGCGCTCCAATCACGTCCCGGTTTGGGCGGATCAAACGTGGCGGCGCGGCGTGGTCGACAGATGGTGACGTGCGGCGCAAACGCGGGATCGACGGGCAAATCAAGACCTCCGCAAAGATCCAAGTGAATATCCGCACAACGGCCGTCGGGGTCATCGAGCGCGGCGAAGACGGCTTTCGGTTCGGTACGTCCGCCCCAGGCGCCAAGGCCGGAAAAGCGCAACTGCGGACGCCGCAAACCACTCGCTATGAACTCGATGGCTGAGGGCAGCAGATGCGCTTCGTCGGCGAATAATTCGCCGAGAAACGCAACGGTGATGTGATAATCCTCGGGATCGATCCAGCTCGCAGGAAGCTCCCAGGCCTGCAAACGTTCGGCGACGACCGCCAAACGATCGCGTGGGGCATCCGCCAAAGTCAGCGCCAAAAAATGATTCATCGTGCGTCCACCACGCTGTCGGGGTTTGCCCTATCCCATGCTTGGCAGAGGAGAGGAGGAATCGAAGCTGCTACCATGTCTGCGTGCGAAATCATGACTTTGCTCGATAGCTGGTTGCTGAAGCAGCTCAAGGCCGAGACCACCTCATGGCTACGCGAGACCTGTGCCACCATCGCGGACGATGGCGCCAGCACACGCACGTTATTCATTGCCTTCGGCATCGTCGGGCGACGTAGCGGACGTGCTGATGTTCAGCTTTCAGCTGACGATCGCGCGGCGGCTTTATCCGCACGACGTGATTGGGATCCGTCGCGTTGGAGTCTCGATCAAATGGCGCGCACGCGTTTGGTGTTGGCGATGCCGGCGACGGATCAGCGCGTGTGGTTGACGACGCTGGATCAATTATTTGCTGCCGCTGGTTTAGAAGAGCTGGTGGCGTTGTACCAAGCGTTGCCGTTGTTGCCGCATCAAGAGCTGCTCGCCCCGCGCATCGCGGAAGGCGTGCGTTCTACTATGAAACCCGTTTTTAATGCGATCGCGCTGGATAATCCAGCGCCGAGCGAACGTCTCGATGAAGGCGCGTGGAATCAACTGGTGCTCAAAGCCCTGTTTATTGCCAGTCCCGTCGCTCGCATCGTCAGCGCGACCGCGCGGGCAAACACCACGCTGGCGCAGATGTTGATCGATTATGCGCGCGAACGTCTGGCCGCTCAGCGTCCGGTTCCAGTCGACTTGTGGGACGCGGCCCGTCCTGGATGCAACCTGATA
>JANMYZ010000601.1:0-1821 GCA_031382605.1 Planctomycetota bacterium
CGATGATCTCCGCCCGCTGGGTGGTCGCATTACGAATGGTAATGGTGGCGTTGGCGCGCTTACGAGTGGCCACATCGTCCGGCACAACCAACTTGGCGTCCATGATCGCGGGAACCGAACGCTGCAATAAACTGGCGCGGATGAACCAACCAACCAGAAGCGAAGCAAAAACCGCGTAGGCGACGATCAGCCAGCGCTGTTGCAAGAGTGAATCGCGTTGCGTGGTGATGGCATTCCGCTCAATTACCACCAGAGCCAGAGCATCACGCAATTCGCTCGACCGTGCCGTCGCTGGCGCGGATATCGGTGCGTCTAAAGAAACCACGGCGCCAGTCGCTTCCGAACGCAGGCTAAGCCGTTCTTCCTCAGCAGCCAAGCCAGCCATCGAGTGTAGTGATCCCAGTAGCAGCAGAATAACCTGGACGCCAACAAGTCGGCTGAACACGCAGGAAATGGCCCACGATTCTGAGATACGCTGGCGGCGATTAACGAAGGACAACATGGCGAAGCTCCCGTGTGGAAATTTCATTTGGTGAGAGCGGCAGAGCGGCAGACATGCCAAGCCGAATTCACCTTCAGGTTCGTCAATCAAGGCGGTGATGAGGTAAGCCCTGCAATTCGCCTGGAACGGCCACTTCAGTCGAAGATTTTTGCATGGTCCCTGGGTGACGTGACCGACGAGCGCAGAAAAAATAGTCCGTCATGCACAATGCATTGCCCAGGAAGCTGAACCTGAGCAATGGGCAGTGAATGAGCCGTATAAGACCTTAAATTGCAGCGAAATTACTTGGCACGCATCGTGCAATCCGTCAGGTGAACTTACACGACTGCTTTGCTCACCGCGCCCGCAAGGAATACACATGACGACGATCCATCTCCCCAAAGAACGTATGAGCGAAATGATTAAAGACATTCGCTTCGCGATGCTGACCACCTGTAACGAGGCTGGTGATTTACATAGTCGGCCGATGACGACGCAGCAAGAAGAGCATGATGGAATACTGTGGTTTATTATTGGTCGCAGTGCTCAAAGTGCTGTCGACATCCTGACTCATCCTCACGTAAATCTGAGCTACAGCGATCCAACGACGCATCGCTATGTATCGGTCAGCGGACGAGCGACGCTGGTCGAAGATCATTCGCGTATTGTTAAATTTTGGCAGTCCGACTATTCCGTGTGGTTCCCCAAAGGTGTCGACGATCCGGAATTGGTCTTGCTCAAAGTCAGCGTTGAAAGCGCTGAAATTTGGCAGTCGCCAAGCACATGGATGGGGCGCACCCTGGCCTTCGCCAAAGCATTGGTCACCGGCGATCCCGAAGCGCATGAATCATTGAAAGCGGGAAACCCTGCAAATTCCAATCCAACTCGACTTGGTCGAGTGAATTGGACCGTGTTGCTGTGGGCCGTCGGAGTTCCACTGCCCTTACTTCTGATCGTGGCATTGATGCGTGGTTGTTCCTGAACATCTCAACTGCTTCTTAGCCCGATGAAAACCAGTTACTTCCCGCATCCCACCTCCCATCTCCCACCTCTCGGAAACGATCCCCCATGGAAGCGCTTACTTTTCTTGCCGCGAATGAACTCCTGAATTGTCTGAATTGGCGCTACGCCGTGAAGCAGTTCGACGCCGAACGGAAAATTCCCATCAATCAATGGGCGGTCCTTGAGCGCGCGCTGGTGCTCAGCCCATCTTCATATGGCCTGCAGCCTTGGAAGTTTATCGTCATCGATGATTTACAAATGCGGCAAAGACTGCTGCTGCCAGCTATGGGACAGCGTCAAGTCGTCGATAGCTCGCACCTCGTGGTCTTTGCCGCCCG
>JANMYZ010000617.1:0-2861 GCA_031382605.1 Planctomycetota bacterium
ACCGATGTAATGACCTTCCCCGATGGCTCAGAAAACCCAGCTACCGGCATCGTTCACCTTGGCGATTTGGCCGTGTGCGTCGACGTCGCCGCTCGCGAAGCGCAGTCGCGTGGGCGCAATACCGGAGATGAATTAACGCTGTATTGCCTGCACGGTCTCTTGCACCTGATTGGCTATGATGATGTCACGCCGCGCAAACAGACGCGCATGTGGGCTGCTCAGCGCCGATTGCTAGAAAAAGTTGGCATAAAAATCGAAGAAAAAGCGAGCTAAGATTACGGAATCGCGAGATATTTGTGTTGCTGCAAACTGAGCCGGCAACCGTGTGAAAAACACAGATCGATGCAGGTTTTCACGTTCATCTGATAACGCTCGCCCACCGGCCCGCCGTCCGGACAGGTGGGTTGAACGAAGACGGATTTGCCACTGGCGAGGGCGTGTTCAAGAAAACGTTGCTGATCGGGTATCAGTATTTTCCACCAATCCGGTTCGACGACGATCGGCTGGTCGGCAATGGATTTGGGGCTGCAACTGATAAAGACGTTGGCTGGTCGCGGCGGACATGCACGGGTGCCGTTGGTTTCGATGTCGACCCAGGCGAAGAATTTGCCCAGCGTATGGAGTAAGTCGGCATCGGCCTGCAGCAGGGGTTCGCCACCGGTGAGCACACAACCGAGGCTTGCGCTAGCGGGATGTAATGTTTGTAACTGCGCAAGGATCTGCGCGGCATCCATGGTTTCACCACCGCGAAAATCGGTGTCGCAGTACGGACACGCCGACGTCGCACGGGTTTCGCTTCGACCATCCCAAGCATTGCAGCCGCTCAGCCGAACAAACACGCACGGCATGCCTGCATGTAGGCCCTCGCCTTGCAGCGTAGGACCGAAAATTTCTTTCACCCGGTAGGAGCGCATAAGCGGTACCCTAGTTGCTGAATCAGCGGCGCCAACCGTGCAGCCATTGGCCCGAGATTTAGTCGGTACGTAGCGTCCGCTCCATAACGAAGTCATGGCCGAAAAAGCCACGGCCAAAATCGATATCAACCGCTGAACGCAGGGTGAAGCCAACCCGGAAATAGAAATTAATCGCGGTAATGTTCTGTCGATTGACGTTGAGCGTGATGGTTCGACGTGGTTGCTCATCCAAGTGCGCGATCACTTTTTCCATGAAGCGAGTGCCAAGCCCACGACGATGGTGATCGGGATGCAGATAGAACGCGTCCAAGGTTGCTTCGTCAGGCGCATCGTCGGGCGTTGATAAAAAAGCGTAGCCTGCCGCCAACGGACCCAACCAAGCAATGAGTAACAAACTGCCACGCTTGGCCTGGCGCTCGCTCAAAGCTTCTATGGTGTAGCGCTGCTTGAGCATGTAGTCGATTTGCGCGGTGGAAATAATCGACGGATAGTAGCGCTGCCAAATGTCATGCGCGAGCGACGCGATGATCGGCAATTGATCATGTCGCGCCTGGCTGACGTTGAGGTTGTTCGCTGCTTCTGATGACGCTGAGACTGCTGAGACTGCCATAAGATTTACTGACTCCGTCGAAGTCGTCGTCTGATGAGAGCGAACAATCAAGTGGGAAATTTATGCAGCAAGGTGACCGGAATTTCCGCTAGGCTCCAACCGAAATGAAGCTCGCCGCGTGGCCATTTATTCAACCGTTATTCGACCGTGAGGGGAATTACTTTCACGCGAATGCTACCATTCATCGTTGCTGCCATGGCGGCGAATGCGGCAAGACCGCCGCCGCGACCACCGCGACCACCGCCTCCACCTGCGGCTGGGGGCTGGGGACGTTGCGCGTATAACATCAATGGACCTGTGCCGGTGATAATGCCGGGCGGTTTGTCTTCGTCTGTGCCGACCACGCAGCGCAGCGCGCCGATGTCGCCAGCAAGAATCGAGGCGCCTTTCCACGTGGTTTGAGCGACCGGACTGCGTCCGTCAGAATACGACCACGATTCGGTTGGGTGCGGCACGACGCGTACGGAATGGCCTTCAGAAAGAACCACGTTGGTCTGCATGCGGCCGCGATTCGAATCGACGGTAAAGATGGCGCCTTTGAGTTTTTCCCACTGACCGGGGCTGATTTTGCTGTAGTCCGCGTCAGGACCGAGTGGGAGAAATTCCTCAATCTCGCTGATCCGTTTGGTCGCTGTCGCAATGGCCGCACCGCTCAACCCAGTGGTCCCTTTGCTGTACCATTCCAGGGCGTGGCGCCAAAAAGATTCCTTGGTCGCGCTGCTGGCGCGTTTTCCAATATCGTACCATTGGTCGGCGATGGAGAGTTGTTCAATTGACCTGCTGTTAGAAGCGAGTTCTTGAGTTGCTGCTTTATTCAAAGGCGCGTCGTTACTTTTGACCAAGAGCGGGAGCGCGCGGTCCCAGGCTTGTACGTCGACGGCGAACCACCGTCCGGCGACCGTGCAGGCAGCGGCATCGTCAGGCTGATCAAAAAGTTTCAGCAATGCGGGCACCACGGGGATGCCCGAAATTCTCGCTAAATGCTGACGTTGTTGTTCGACGTTGGTCGGTCCGGTGAAAGTCGTAGCAAGCTGTTCGCACAGCGACATCACCGCAAAAACATGGCGTACTCCGACGGCAAGCTCACGAGCTTCCGTCAACAGCACGTAGCGTGAAGCCGTATCTTGATCACTTTTTTCAGCTTGAGCAATCATGATGTCGACCAGCCCAGTGCGTCCTTTGCTGTTAGCGTAGGAAGCCTTGTAGAGCTCTTTTATTTTGGTCGTCAGTGACGTAATGGTTTCCGCGTCAGGTGGTTTGATCTTAGTATTTGCGGCAGAAGCGGCGCTGGTCGCGTCGGCAACAGAGCCTTTTGCATCCGTTAGCGAAGGCGTGTT
>JANMYZ010000559.1:0-2892 GCA_031382605.1 Planctomycetota bacterium
GTCGGCAAACACTTCCTGGGCGTCTGTGCCGACGGTCGCTTTCGGCGCGAGTTCGCTCGCACGTGAGTGCGTTCCTTCGTAAGAATCGCAGACGCGCAGAACATTAGCGCCAGCGGCGTTACCGAGGGAGGTTAAAATCGCGAGACCTTGTTCACCCAAACCAATAACCGCACAACCGACCGGCGTAACATTCGCCACTGGTGGCGTGTACTTTGGCGTGAATTCTTCAGCGTACATGCTGCCGCTGCCGCCAAAAAGCATACCGAGCGCAGCTAACGAACCTGCCCCGACAAAATGACGGCGATCAAGCACGTGGCTGGGTGAAGAGGGGCGAGCTGGGCGGATGGGGTCGGACATGGGTCGCTATTCAGGTAATGATGGAGCGCGGTTCAAGGTCTGAGTGAGGTAAATACGTCAGTCAGCGCGGATGAAGATTTCGCGGAAGGGCACGGAGTCGTCGTGTCCGGCAAAACCGAAATGGCCTTCTTTACGGTCTTTTCCTAAGTGCTTACTGTTACTTTTAAAATCGGTGATCTGCGAAAGGTCGGCATCCAGAATCACGGTGCCGTTCAGTTCGATGTGGATGGTTGAACCGCGAACGCGGACTTCTTGGTAGTTCCATTCACCAACTGGGCGCAGGTAACCACGGTGCGCGGCGGCCATGCCATACGCGGAACCATGATATTGGCGCGCGTCCAACTTGGCGTACTTGGGGCTGTCGTTGTCTAATACCTGGAGTTCGCACATGCCAACGTAGGCCGTATCGCCTTCGCCGGGATAGCGCAGAGCAAGTCCGTTATTGCCGCCAGCGGGTAAGCGAAATTGGAGGCGTACGGTGAAATCCTTATAGATCTCAGTGGTATGAATGGTGCCACCGCGCCCAGGGCGACAAACGATGGCCCCGTCGATAATTTGATATTCATCAAGCGGACCTTTCCAGCCGGTGAAATCAACGCCGTTGAAAATACGGGTAAAACCAGCGTTTGTAACCGGTTTGTCGGGACCGCCAGCCGCAAGAATGGTATTGGCTTCATCCGTTGAGAGGGTTTTGACGATCACTTGGCGCCAGCGAATTTCACCGCCGTGGGTTTGCAGTTGCAGCGGGCCGCTGCGCGGAACCGCTTTGTCTTTGGCGAAATAATTTTGCAGGCGCACATGATCGACGACGCGCTGCTCATTCAGCCACACGGTCACGCGCTCGCCAACCATGACGACGCGTAAGTGATTCCACTCACCAAACGGCTTATCTGCTTTCACTGACGGATCGCGACCGGCCCATTCTTTCGGATTATTCCATAAGCCGCCGGACCCGAGCTTGGCGCCGAGGTTCCATTTGCCGCCCGCTTCGGTGGTGTCCCAAATTTGAACTTGGGGAATGCCGCGTAAGTAAACTCCGCTGTCAGCCTGCGCTACGGTGCGATATTCAAGCCGCAGATCACAATCGCCGTAATCAGCGTCGGTGGTCAAAAATAAACCTTTGCCATCGTTGATCAGCTCGCCGTTTTCCACGCGCCAATGGGCTTTAATATCAGTCAGACTCGCCGTTTTTTTGGCAGCGAGTTGCTCAGCCGGCAGGGCCTTCCACTTGGCGGGGTCTTCGGTTTCGCAGCCCCACCAACCGCTCAAGTCGGTGCCGTTGAATAGCGGCGTAAATCCGGCGGGCAGGTGAGCGGCACTGTCGACCGCGTGGCTGGAGTGGATGACAGCAAGCAACGCGAGCGCGAGCAGGGATGGTTTGAACATGGTGGGGTTACCTTCGGGCATGCTTCCGCGTTGTCAGGGTTCGTACAAGAGGGGTTCGTTATTTCATCTCATCTGTGTGGGACAATGGTGGCGAATACGCAGGATTGCTGGCAGACATCGCCGATGGTTCTGGGCAGGCTGCGCCGCCCTAAGATCGGAAAATGCTATGTCTGATGCCCTGACTTCTGCGGTCACCCCGGAAATTCGCGTTCTCGTCATCGGCTGTGGCAACATGGGCCGCTCGCACGCGAAGGCGTATCATCGCATCCCAGGTTTTCGCGTCTGCGGACTGGTCGCGCGCGGCGACAGCAAAAACGTCGTCGATGCTGAAATCGGCGGTGGACATGCATTGTTTGAAGACTGGCGCGTCGCGCTGAAAGAGACCAAGCCAGACGCGGTGTGCATCGCAACCTATCCCGACACCCATGAGGCCATCGCGGTGGCGGCATTGGCTCAGGGCTGTCACGTATTTACCGAAAAACCAGTGGCCCCAAGTGTCGCGTCGTGTGAGCGCGTCATCGCAGCCGCACGCGCAGCCAAGCGTCAATTGGTCGTCGGCTATATTTTGCGCCATCACCCATCGTGGCAGGTGTTCATTCGTGAAGCACAGCAGCTTGGTCGTCCGCTGGTGATGCGGATGAATTTGAACCAGCAAAGTCACGGCCACATGTGGGATGTGCATCGCAGCTTAATGGCGTCGTCATCACCGATCGTCGATTGCGGCGTGCACTACGTCGATGTGATGTGCCAAATGACCGGCAGTAAACCGCTGCGCGTCAGCGCCATCGGCGCACGATTAAGCGAAGATTTACCGCCTGGAATGTACAACTACGGACAGCTGCAAGTGGTCTTCGCGGATGGTTCAGTCGGTTGGTACGAAGCCGGCTGGGGACCAATGATGAGCACTGCGGCGTTCTTTGTGAAGGACGTCGTTGGCCCCAAAGGCTCGGTCACCATTGAAGCTGGCGATAAGGTCGAAAAAACCACCAGCGATGACGTCGGCGCTCACACCGCGACCAGCGCGATTCGCGTGCATCTTGGCCAAATCGATAAGGCCAATGAATTTGTCCATCCGGACAAGTTGATCAGCATGGCAGACGAACCAGACCACGACGGCCTGTGCGAGCGCGAACAAGCGTATTTTCTGAA
>JANMYZ010000675.1:0-5537 GCA_031382605.1 Planctomycetota bacterium
CGTTTGGTGAAGTCGTTGATCATACGAAATTGAATTCAAAACCCTGCCTTTCCTTGGCGTCTTTGCGTCTTTGCGGTGGAAATTTGAATTCCTACTGACGCATTCAGGGTGAGCGGCCTTGCAATCAAGGGGTCGATCATAGTCTCCCAATCCTCTCAAATCCCCGGCGCTTTGCGTGTTCCTTGACGCGCTTAATCGTCTCACCGTTTCCCCTCAGTAGGAGTTTTTTCCATGGCAACCCGCATCGCCATCAATGGTTTCGGACGCATTGGCCGCTTGGTCTTTCGCGCCTTACATGCTCAGGGCCTCTTTGGCTCCAAGTTCGAAGTCGTGGCCGTTGGCGACATCGTTCCTGCGGACAACCTCGGGTACTTGCTGAAGTTTGACTCGGTGCAGGGCAAATTTGGCGGCACCGTGGCCTCGAAAAAATCGTCTGCTGATAAAGCCGAAGACGATATTTTGGTGGTTGATGGTAAGGAAATCAAAGTGGTTTCCGCTCGTTCGCCCGCTGAATTGCCGTGGAAAGAACTGGGCGTCGATGTGGTCATCGAATGCACCGGATTGTTTACCGAAGCCGACAAGGACAAGGGAAATATCACTGCTGGCGCTAAGAAAGTCATCATCTCCGCTCCAGCGAAGGGTGAAGACATCACCATCGTCATGGGTGTGAATGAAGGCAAATACGACGCCAAATTGCATAACATCGTTTCCAACGCTTCGTGCACGACCAACTGTCTTGCGCCGTTGGTTCACGCAATTTTGACCGAAGGTTTTGGCTTGGTCGAAGGTTTGATGACCACCGTCCACAGTTACACTGCGACGCAAAAAACCGTCGATGGTCCATCGAAGAAGGATTGGAAGGGTGGCCGCAGCGCGGCAACCAACATCATTCCTTCAACCACCGGCGCGGCAAAAGCTGCTGCGTTGGTGATTCCTGAACTGAAGGGCAAGTTGACGGGCATGGCTTTCCGCGTGCCGACCCCAACCGTTTCGGTCGTCGATTTGACCTTCAAAACCGTCAAGCCAACTTCCATCAAGGAAATCAACGCGGCGATCAAGAAGGCCAGCGAGACCTACCTGAAGGGCATTCTGGCTTACACCGATGAAGAAGTGGTCTCCAGCGATTTCATTCACGATGTTCGTTCGTCGATCTACGACGCCGGCTCATCGATCGAATTGAACGCGAACTTCTTCAAGTTGATCAGCTGGTACGACAACGAATGGGGTTACAGCAACCGCGTCGTCGACTTGCTCAGTTACATGGTCGCTAAAGGTATCTAAGTCTGGTTGATACTTTGAGTTCAAAACCCTCGGTGAAAACCGAGGGTTTTTCTCTATGGTGAATGTTTATTCTTCATTTTTTGATGTGGCATCCAAATTGCTCCGGTTGAGCCAACGATGGCATCGCTGATCGAGCACACTACAACTCAGCCTCAACAGGCAGGAGCCGGAGCGTCATGAGACTTATCCTGAGCAAAACGCGCGAAGATGCTGGCGAACGTTTGGCTGATACGTTGGCCCTCTCGATTGCAAATAATCCGCATATCAAACTTGGGCTTTCGACCGGGCGCACCAGCATTCTATGTTACACCGGACTGGTGCAGCGTTTTCATGAACGTGGTGGTTTTAGTTTTCGCAATGTCACCGCGTTCGGCACCGATGAATACGTTGGCTTGAAACCAACCGATCATCGCAGTACGCGTTATTTGATGAACTTTCATTTGTTCCGTCAGGTCGATATTCCGCTGGAGCAGACCTACGTCCCACGCGGTGATGTCAAAGATTTGGAAGCGGAGTGCAAAGCATGGGATTTGTTGATCGACGCTCGCGGCGGTCTTGACGCAGTCGTATTGGGCTTGGGACACAACGGACATGTCGGCCTGAATGAACCAGGATCTTCTCCGAAAAGTCGGATGCGCGTCGCCACGTTAACGCCGTCGACGCTTGCGGCGCTCAGTGATGGTAGTCGTTTTAAGAATCTCGAATCGACGCCGCCAACGGCGATTACTATGGGTATGGCGACGATCCTTGAAGCGCGTGAAGTATTGCTCATCGCCACTGGACTGGGTAAGGCCGATGCGCTGCATAAAATGGTCGAAGGACGTAGCGGTCCAAGCGTGCCCGCCAGTTTGTTGCTGAATCATCCCAAATTGACGGTGTTCGCCGATAGCGATGCAGCTTCGCGCCTAGATCCTGAATCGCTGGCCAAAGCTGAAAAATAAAGATTGAGCGTTAGTTCGGTCTTGAGTTCGTCACCGCCTCAGGGAATCGCATGCGCAAAGCTACCGAGACCACCGTGCCTGTCGACGCTGTTCAGCGGCTTGCTGCGGTGCGTCAGCCGCCGCAAACGTTGTCGGAGCTAGCCGAACGTATTGGGCAAGATTCAGAACTGATTGATGCGGGTCGGTTGGTGGCGAAGCGTCGTGATAATGTTCTGGGTTTGTTGTTACGCGATGTGACCCGTGAAGAAATTGCGGTCATGGAAGACCGTGGTTGTCGCGCAGATGATTGGAAGCAAGTGCAAGTGGCACAGGATTTCGATGCCTTCCGGGTGCGCCGTACGCATCTGAAAGGGCATTGCGTCCTTGGCCGATTTACTGGCGAGATCGAAGTGCTCAGCGGCATTCAATTGCCGAGCGGCATTTATGATTGCACCTTGATTGATTGTCAGGTCGGCAACGACTGCTTGCTCGAAAACGTGCGCTTTGCCGCCAATATCATTATTGATCGTGAAGCGGTGCTGTTCGATCTCGGCTCGATCACGTGTTCTGGCGCCGCGTTATTTGGTGCGGGCCAAATCATTCCTATCGGTGTCGAAACCGGCGGTCGTGAATTACCGCTGTGGGCAGAAGTCACCATCGATGAGGCCGCGTTAGTTGCTCGCGAACGCAGCGATGTTGCTGGTCAAGAAGCCGTGAAAATCGCCGTGCAACGTTATGCGCAAACGGTGGTCAGCCCGGTTGGCTGGGTTCGTCGTCGTGCGCGGGTTCGCCATGTGGAGCGCATTCGTGATGCTTACATCGGTGTCCACGCGGTCATCGATCACGCGCTGGAATTATCGAACGTCGCGGTGTTATCTTCTGGTGAAGAACCGACTGAAGTCAGTGGCGGCGCGGCCGTGCGTGACAGCGTGCTCCAATTCGGTGTCACCGTCACTGGCAATGGTATTGTACGTTGTTCGGCGATGCTCGAACACAGCGCGGTTGATGAACACGCCTCCATTTTCGGCAGCGTCATTGGACCGAATACCACCATCGCCAAAGGTGAAGTCACCAGCAGCTTGGTCGGTCCGTTCGTTGGATTTCATCATCAAAGTCTGCTGATTTCGGCGTATTGGCCCGAAGGCAAAGGCAACGTCGCTTACGGCGCCATGGTCGGATCAAATCATAATGGTCGTGCGCCGGATCAAGAAATCTGGCCCGGTGAAGGTTGTTTCTTTGGCCTTGGTTGCGCGATTCGTTTCCCGTCCGATTTTAGTGAAGCGCCTTACACGGTTATCAGCATGGGCGTGTCAACGCTGCCGCAAAAAATTCGTTTTCCCTTCAGTCTCTTGACGGTTTCTGCGGAACCGATCGATGAGTCGCAAGGCTTGGTACCACGCGCCTATAATGAACTCATCCCGGCCTGGGGATTATTTGCCAATGCTTATGGTCTGGTGCGTACCGAACTCAAATTTGCCAAGCGCGATCAGGCCAGACGTCATCAGATCGATTACAAAGTCATGCGTCCGCAGATCATGCGTCAGGTCCGTGAAGCACGCGATCGATTGCTCAGCGTCACGGTGACGAAGCCGGTGTATTTGGAAACCGACATTGATGGCATTGGTAAAAACTTTCTGCGCGAAGAAACGCGCTTGAAAGCCATTGAGGTCTATGGCCGAGCGCTGAAGCGCTATTGCCTGCGGGTGTTGTTGGCCGAGCAGGAAAGGAATCTGCAAATCCCAGGTTCAGGCGAACTCGCTCATGAACTCGCCCGGCAGTTGCTGCCCGGCATTGGTTTTAATCAGCGCATGAAGCTGCTGCTCGACATGGAGCGCCAAAATGCCGAACTGGTCCAAACCAGCAAGGCTCGCGACGATGAACGCGGCGCCAGGATTATTCCTGGGTATGCGGAAGCGCACTTGGCCGCCGCCGATGATCCCGTGGTCGCCAGCGCCTGGGCGCGGGTCACGAAGACGGCAGAGCGCATCGCCAAGCTGGGCGTGGCGCTCTGAGTTGCTGGCTCGCCAGAACACGGTGCGGGAAGTGGCGGAGGTGAGCGATGAGCGGTTTTGACATCGCTCAAGTGCTGGCCATCCTGTGCCGCCCGCGAGGAACCTATGGCCGAGGCCCGTGCTCAACAATTTCCAGATGCGTCTGGCCGCTTTGGCCGTTACGGCGGTCGTTACGTACCAGAGACGCTGATCCCGGCGTTGGATGAAATCACGGCGGCCTATGCGTTGGCGAAAAGGGATAAGGCTTTTCAGAAGCAGTTTCGCGACTTGCTCAAAAATTTTGTCGGTCGTCCGACGCCGTTGACCTTTGCCGCCAAATTGTCAGACATGTTCAAGCGCCGCATCTATCTTAAACGCGAAGACCTGAACCACACTGGCGCGCACAAAATTAATAACGCGATTGGCCAAGGTCTGCTGGCGCTGAAGTTGAAAAAGAAACGCATCATCGCCGAAACCGGCGCTGGTCAGCATGGCGTTGCCACCGCCACCGCTTGTGCCCTGCTGGGACTCAAGTGTCACGTGTACATGGGCACCGAAGACATGCGTCGGCAGCAGCCCAATGTTTTCCGTATGCGCTTGCTCGGCGCAGAAGTTATCGGCGTCGATTCTGGCACGCACACGCTGAAAGACGCGGTTAACGAAGCGTTGCGCGATTGGGTCACCAACGTTGAGCACACCCATTACATCCTTGGCAGCGCACTCGGACCGCATCCCTTTCCGATGATGGTGCGCGATTTTCAAAGTGTGATCGGTCGCGAAGCACGGGCGCAAATTCTTAAGGCCGAAGGACGTTTGCCAGACGTTTTACTGGCGTGCGTTGGCGGCGGATCGAACTCCATCGGACTTTTCCATCCGTTCATGAAAGATACCGCCGTGCGCTTCATTGGCGCAGAAGCTGGTGGGCGCGGCAATGCGCTTGGTGAGCACGCCGCGCGTTTTTCCGGCGGCACTTTTGGCGTCTTCCAAGGCATGGCCAGCTACGTGCTTCAAAACGAAGACGGCCAAGTCATGGGCACCCATTCGGTGAGCGCTGGTCTTGATTACGCTTCGATTGGACCCGAGCACGCATGGATGCGTGATGCCAAACGTGCTGAATATCTGCGTTGTTCTGACGAACAGGCCTTGGGTGGACTACATCTGCTGTCAGAGACCGAAGGTATTATTCCCGTGCGCGGATTCGAGCGCTGGAATAATACCTTCGGTCTCTGACAGCAGATGTAATCCGGCCAAGGCCTGTTCATCAGAACAGCGCAGATATTCAGCACGTTTGGCATCACGCATCCATGCGTGCTCGGGTCCAATCGAGGCATAGTCAAGACCAGCG
>JANMYZ010000677.1:0-2600 GCA_031382605.1 Planctomycetota bacterium
GGGTGACTGGAGCGAAGGACGGCTGAGGCGTGGCGTCAGGAAGGATTCACGAGCCCCAACGGGGCGGTCCAATGTAGCCAAGGGCAACGCCCTGGGAAACGTGACCTGTGAATAATGGAGCCCTGAAAGGGCGGCCCAACCACGGTCGATTCGGTCGCCCTTTCAGGGTTTTGAGGACAAATGGCCGTCAACCCAGGGCGTTGCCCTAGGCTATATTGGACCGCCCCGTTGGGGCTCTCCGATGATGATTTAGCCTTGGTTAGTTGAGCGCATGCGAGACGCAAGGAAACGGCGTTGCCAAAGCTGGATGACCACAGCACGTGGCGAGCAGACGCGGAAGATCGTTAGCGCACCAGCATTTGAGCACCATTCGGTTAGCCGAGTTCGGTCTGCGTCACGTCGTTCATTCCGATCGCAACGACCTCTTCGGTTGTCCAAATCTCCCGACCTCGGACCTCGGACATCGGACCTCGGACATCGGACATTGAATCCCCGATCTTCACCCTTGCCTTGGGGTGGCATCTCGTAGTCTCCCAGCCCTTTTGCCAAGGCGCCAATTCAGGCAGCCATCAAGGTCCTTAATGCGGATATTCTCCGGCAATTCCAATCGTCCTCTTGCTCAAGCCATCGCCGATGCTGTCGGCACGCGCCTGGGCGAGATGAACTGCAACCGCTTCCCTGACGGGGAAGTGAAGGTTCAGGTCATGGAAGACGTGCGTGGAGCCGACGTTTTTCTGGTGCAACCAACCACCACCAATGATTTTTTGATGGAACTGCTGGTGATGACCGATGCGCTGCGCCGCGCCTCGGCTGCGCGTATTACCGCTGTGGTTCCTTACTTCGGTTACGCCCGTCAAGATCGTAAGCATGACGGACGCGTGCCCATCACGGCCAAGCTCGTCGCTAATTTGATGGTGACTGCTGGCATCAACCGGGTGTTGACCGTCGATTTGCATGCTCAGCAGATTCAAGGATTCTTCGATGTCCCGGTCGATCATTTGCTTGCCAGCCAAGTCCAATTGGAATATTTGAATAGTTTGAAATTAACCGATCCCGTGGTGCTGAGTCCCGATACCGGCTCAATCAAATTGGCCGATCGCATTGCGCGCACGCTGGGTGTGCCGTTGGCGATTATCGATAAGCGTCGTACTGGCGATTCCTCGACCGAAGTCGCCAACGTCATCGGTGAAATTGGCGCCCGCGAAGCGATCATCGTCGACGATATGATCACCACCGCTGGCAGTATGACCAATGCGATTCGCACGGCGCGTCAGTTCGGCGCGAAGCGCGTGATCCCGGTTTGCACACACGCGGTGTTGTGCGGCGACGCCTACGAGCGTCTGAGTGCTGTCCAACTAGACGAATTGGTGATCACCGACAGCATCCCGCTGAAGCGTCGCTTTGCTGATCTGCCCATTAAAGTCCTTTCTCTTGCGCCGCTCTTGGGCGCCGCCATCAAGAACATCCACACCAACCAGTCTGTCAGCTCTTTGTTTGTAGAGCGGGCCGTCAAAAAAGGCCTTTGAGCCATTTTAGGAGTCTCAGTCATGAGCAACATCACCACTTATCCCCTCCAGAATCGCACGACGCTCGGCACCCACGCCGCAGTGAAACTGCGCAACGCCGGTATCGTTCCCGTGACGGTCAGCCGCCCAGGCAAGACCAGCACGCATTTGCAGGTTGATGAAAAATCAGCCATGCACATGGCGGCAAACGTCGTTCACTTGTGCAAACTGGATGTCGACGGCAAGCAAGTCACCGCGCTGCGCGCTCAATTCGTCAAAGACGTGTTGACCGATCGCATCAAGCACATCGACCTCATTGAAGTCGACGAAAAGAGCGAGATCAAAGTCGACGTCTCGGTGATCCCTGACGCACGTAACTGTCCTGGCGTCAAAGCTGGCGGCATCGTTGAACTGCGCGCGCGTAAAATCACCGTTCGCTGCAAAGCCAACGCCATCCCTGACAACGTTCACTTCGACCTTTCCAACGTCGAATTGCAGCAGTCCGTCACCGTCGGCGCGATCGTCTTGCCTGCCGGCGTGACCTTAGTCACCCCACCGAAGCAACTCTTGCTCAGCGTGGTTATCCCGCGCGGCATGAAGGCCCTGGCCGACGAAGCCGAAGCCGCCGCAATCGCCGCTGGCGCAAGCACTCCAGGCGCAACGCCTACCGCTGGCGATGCCAAAGCAGCGCCTGCTGGCGATGCCAAAGCCGCTGCCCCAGCCGACGCCAAGAAGAAGTAAACGGTTCGACAGCCTTACGGCTGTGGTTCATCCAATGGGCACCGCTTCGGCGGTGCCCATTGGTGTTTAACACCAGACGGTCGTGCCTCTACTTCGTGGCGTGAAGTCATCATAGAAAACGCAATAGAAAACTATTTTACCGCTATACCCCGTTGGGACACTTAGCCACCAAGAGCGCAAAGAACTTAAAGTAAAATCAAGCTTCATCCGTTTGGTGAAGCTATTGATCATCTCAATTTTTGATTCAACCTAAAAAACGCAGTTGGAATAAAACTTCCACCGCGAAGACGCAAAGACGCTAAGGAAAAACAAGAGTTTGAACAAAATGCGTATGATTTGTGTCTTCACCAAACG
>JANMYZ010000678.1:0-13192 GCA_031382605.1 Planctomycetota bacterium
CAGATCATGTTCGCGTTCTTCGTCGTGCGGACCGATGACTTCGGGTACCTGACCAGCGGGCAGAATCACATCTAACAAACCGTCGACCAATTGTTTCACCGCAGCATTCGCATCACCCGCAGGCTCGACCAACGCGATGCATTTACTGCCGCCCTCTGGAATATCTTTATTTTTAAGCTGCTGGGCCCAGGCAAGGTCATAGACCTCTTTCAGCAATCCATCGCGCGCACGCTGATATTGGCCGTGGTTACGCGGGATGAGAATGCGTAAGCCACCGCGCGCCGAAGCACGGAAACGCACGTGAAAACCACGGCAATGTGCGCCGCTGAAAAAGAACAAACCATAGGGTTTATGGAGGAAGTTTTCCGCAGGCAGAGCGTCACGATCGACTTTAAAGGCCAAGCCCAGACGATCGACGCGGAAAGCATTGGTCAGACGAACGGCGGAGATAAATGCCGACATCGCTTCCAAAACGGCACGATGCGCCTGAACGTCAACGACTTGTAAACGCGCAAAAAGCAGCTTGTGGCGTTTGACCCAGGCTGCACGGCTGATGCTGGCCCCAGGTTTGAAACGTGCGGCAAACAAGGCGACCAAATCGCGACAGAGCTCCGGATAGGTACGCACGACTTCTTCGCCTTCTTCATCAACATCCAGGTAGCGATTCCCCGGTCCCAGGAGTTGTCCGCTGAAAGCGATAGCCGCACGTAAAACTTCGAGCTCATCCAACGTATACGTTCCCGCTGCGAACAGATCGCCAAGGCCATCGCGATATTGTCGACGCAGTGCGCGTAAATCATTTTCCATCGCCAGCGCAGTACGCTCCGACAACGATTTACCGTTGGCGCCAGCGACATAAATGGTGCTGACCAGGGCCTTCTCGTCCCCCTCTACCCCAGGCACCAGATCCAAATATCCGCGTTGCAGTTCCAAGTGGTGACAAGCAATGGTGCGGGCCAGATGCAGCAGCAATTGCCATGGATTGACCCCACTGGTGGCAGCCAAAAACCGCGTCACTTGTTTGCCATCGACCTGATGATCAACCGCTAGATGAAGATCATCCGCGCTTCGCAGCGCTGACCACGCATGAATATGGCGCACGACGCGCTCGACGGTGCTGCGCGCCAAATAACCTTGGTCGACGGCATCCAAATAACGCACGGCCTGAACGCTGCACGAATTGTCACTGCCGCATACCGCCAGCTGAATAGCCGCACGATGAGCGGGCAAGTCGACGCTGGCTGGCACCAAACCTGGGCCGTAACAAAATGCATAGATAAACAGCCGGCGATCTTTGCTGGTGTGCAATTCTAAGCGGTGAAAAGGGCGTTCACCAACCACGCGAACCACATCGAGCAAAGTATGAGTCGCAGGTCGGCCAAAGACCAACAGCTTGCCGGCCTCGCCATCATCGACCATGGTCAGACGTGATTCTTTGGCATGTCGGAAAGCATGGAGCATTTCCAAATGGCGCGTCTGTTCGTCCACATCGGTGACCTGAAAGTAATAGCGTGGCATCTGCTGATGAAACCATTGCACGGTTTCATCAAGATCGCCGAGCAGGCGAGCTTGCAGGCGCTCAATCATGACGTCGGCATGATGCTCGTGTGACTTCTCGTGTGACTTCTCATGTGACATAGCCCGTTCTCCGTCGATATGGTGGTATAGCACGACAATGATTCCCCGGCTGGCAGCCACAACCATAGCCATCACCACGTGCTGCACACATGCACGTTGGCTTTATCGCCCGCCTCATCGCCCGCCTGTGGTGCGCGAAACAGCCCTCTACAAACGCAAAAGAACACTATTTCTGATTCAGCGAGCGTCCACGCTGCTGGTATCAATCCGCACGCCGACCACGTACGGTCAGACTGATCGAGGACGACCATCATGCGCAACCCGATGTCATCATGTGGCAGCCCTCTGCTGTTGTTGGTTTTACTTCTGCTGGGCGTCGGTGCGCACGCCCAGGGCAGCGACAGTGACTTAGCGTTTTTTGAAAATAAAATTCGCCCGCTGCTGGTGGAACACTGCTACAAATGTCATTCCGAAAAGTCAGAAAAAGTGAAGGGCGAATTGCTGCTGGATTCGCGAGAAAATATGTTGGCCGGCGGCGAATCGAAGACCAGTCCGACGCTGGTGCCAGGACATCCTGCGAAAAGTCTATTAATCACCGCCGTCAGCTACAGCGATCCTGATTTAGAGATGCCGCCGAATAACCGCTTATCGGCCCAGCAAGTCGCGGACCTGACGACCTGGGTCGCGGCTGGGGCCCAGTGGCCGGTTGATAAAATCGCCAAGAAACCGTCAACCAGCGATACTCCGAAAGCCCCCAAGCTAGAGGCGTTCGATCTCAAAAAACGCAAAGCCGCACATTGGGCCTGGCAGCCGATCAAAGAGACACCACCGCCAACGGCCAGCGATATGACCTGGGCCAATTCGCCGACTGATCGTTTCATTCTTGCTCGCCTGGACAAAGAAGGGCTGAAGCCAGCCGCTGCCGCTGACAAGCGCACGCTGATCCGTCGCCTATATTTTGACCTGATCGGCCTGCCGCCTGCGCCCGAAGACGTTGAAGCGTTCGTCAACGATGCCTCCCCAACTGCTTGGGAAAGCCGCGTCGACGCACTGCTGGCCTCGCCCCGCTTTGGCGAGCGTTGGGGTCGTCATTGGCTCGATCTGGTGCGCTACGCAGAAACTCGCGGCCATGAATTCGAGCCCATCATTCCCAACGCTTGGCAATACCGCGACTACGTCATTCGCGCGCTCAACGCCGATGTTCCCTACGACCTCTTCGTGCAGGAACATCTGGCTGGCGATTTGCTGCCGAAACCGCGTCTGAATCCCACCACCGGCGCCAATGAATCTATTCTTGGAACGGGCTTTTGGTTTCTGAATGAACAAGTGCATTCTCCGGTTGATATTCGCCAGGATGAAGCCGATCGCTTCGATAACATGATCGACGTGACCGGAAAAACATTTCTTGGTCTGACCGTCGCCTGCGCACGTTGCCATGATCATAAGTTCGATGCCATCAGCACCAAAGATTACTACGCTATGACCGGTTTTTTGCAAAGCAGCCGTTACGGTCAAGTGCGTTTCGAAACCATGGAACAAGAACGCGTGCTGGCCACCCAACTGTGGGCGGCACGACGCGAACACGCTCCACGGGTTGCCAAAGCTCTGGCTGAATCTTTTCAGCCGACCGCCAAGAAAATTGACAGCTATTTATTGGCTGCGCGCGAAGCCCTTAGCAAAACTCCTTCGACTGCTGAGCAGATCTCTGCGGTGGCGAAAAAGCGTCAGCTTGATGACGGCATTCTCGGTAAATGGATTGAGTATTTGCGCCTGGCTGCCGACCAACCCAACGACCTGCTGAATGCCTGGGCGCGGCTGAGCACGGCGACCAAGAGCAATCCCCAACTACCGCTCCCTGCCGCCACCGAACTGTTACGTGCCGCAACCAAACCAGTGCCTGCGCTGGTGGGTGAGGTCGTCGTCGATTACTCACGCAAAGGCGAACCGTGGTTTCCTGACAGCGTTTCTTTTGGCCCTGGCCCACTGCAAATCGGCGAGTTACGACTGGGGGCGGGAAGCGGACCTTTTGCGATGGATGTTCAAAATCTGACGGCGGCGACGTACGATCCGTTCTGGAGCGTTCTTAAGCGAACAGCTGATTCTGCGCGGGATCCGAATGGCTTAAATTACGACCGCACCGGCAACACGCTGCGAACGCGAACTTTTGCGCTGACCACCGGGAAGCTCTTCATACTTATGCGTGGCAGCTGCCGTGTGTATGCGGGCGTCGATTCCCACACCATTATCGAAGGCCCTTTGCACGCGCAGCTGCTGGGGAAATTCGACAGCAACAACGTTTATATGTGGCAGCACATGAATCTGAGCGCGTACACGGGTCACCGCGCCCATCTGGAATTCAGTGCTGAAAGTCCCAATTTTTCCATCGCTAAAGTGGTCCAAGGCGAGCAGTCGCCGGCCCCCGTCGAAACCGGAAGCGGTCAACTGGCGCGTCAGCTTGCTGGCGATGGCGCTACTCCTGAAGCGCTTGCTAAAGGATATAAACGCTTGATCGAGCTCGCTCTGACTCGTCTCGGAACGAATGCCCTTGCTGGTCAAACCGGTAGCGAAGGCCTTGCGCTGGTCGCTGATTGGCTGGTGAAGCATCCGGAATTATTGGGTTCCGCCGAAGCGCCTTCGGTCATGGCCAAAGCGTACCTTGATGAACAAGAAAAAATTACCGCGAAGATCCGTCCTGAATCGCATTTGGCGATGGCGATGTTCGATGGCAGTGGCGAAGATGATGTGGTCATGGTTCGCGGAGCATGGAAAAAACCTGGCGAACTTGCACCACGGCAGTTGCTGGAAGCCATCGGCGGAAAACAGGCGCCGATTACCCAAGGGAGTGGACGCCTTGAGCTGGCGAAGCGCATCGTCGATACCAGTAATCCATTTACCGCACGGGTCATGACCAACCGCGTGTGGCACCATTTATTCGGCAAGGGCATCGTCGCTTCGGTGGATAATTTCGGCTTGTTAGGCGAAAAACCCACGCACCCCGAATTACTCGACGCCTTGGCAAGTGATTTTATTCGCCAAGGTTGGTCAGTGAAAAAACTCATTCGCACGATGGTGCTGACGTCGACCTACCGCATGTCGAGCCAGGTTACGGAAGCCGCCGACGCCAAAGATCCGAGCAATCTGCTGCTGCACCGGATGAATGTTCGGCGACTGCAAGGAGAAATTATCCGCGATGCGATTCTTTCCGTCTCTGGCCGACTGGATGTGACGGCTGGTGGCCCTGGAATTGCCACTCACCTGACGGAGTTCATGCAGGGACGTGGCCGCCCAGGCAGTGGTCCGCTGGATGGTAACGGGCGACGCAGCATCTATTTGACGACGTGGCGCAACTTCCTTTCGCCGATGATGATGGCCTTCGATGCGCCATCACCTTTCAACACCATGGGGCGCCGTTCGGTGTCGAATGTACCGGCGCAGGCGCTGATTTTGATGAATGATCCCTTCGTCATCGAACAATCAAAATTATGGGCAAAACGTGTGCTGTCAGGATCGCAGAATACCGCTGAACAGCGAATCGCGCGGATGTATCACAGCGCTTTTGCGCGTCCGCCATCCGCCGCCGAAACCGTCGCCGTGCTCGCCTTCTTGGCTGGTAACGATCAATACGCCTGGGCTGACCTCGCGCATGTCCTCATCAACAGCAAAGAATTTATCTACATCAACTAAACCAACTCAGGTAATGGAGAACGCTATGCTTATCGACTCCGCTTCACCTCGTCAGTTATCGCGCCGCGCCCTGTTAGGCCGCGCCGGCATGGGCTTCGGCGCATTCGCGTTACAAGCATTGCTTGGCGATCAGGCCTTTGCTGACGAACCATCAGCCACAGCGCTGGGGCCATTTGCGCCCAAGCCGCCGCATTACAAAGCCAAGGCGACCAGCGTTATTTTTCTCTATATGGATGGCGGCGTGTCGCAGGTCGACAGCTTCGATCCCAAGCCGCGCTTGCAGCAGGATAACGGCAAGCCTTTCTCGATGAAGATGGAGCCAACCCAATTCAACAATAACGGCAACACCCTGGGTAGTCCGTGGCAATTCAAGAATTATGGAAAAAGCGGAATCCCGGTCAGCGATCTTTTTCCTAACATCGGCAGCTGCGTAGACGATTTGGCCATCATTCGGTCGATGACGTCCGAATTTTCTGAGCACACCTTCGCCAATTATTTTCTGCATACCGGATCCGGATTGCAGGGACGCCCGACCATGGGTGCCTGGGCGACGTATGGGCTCGGCAGTTCCTGTCGCAATCTGCCTGGTTTTATCGTGCTTGACGGCGGCCTTACCCCGCCCGGTGGACTCGACTGTTTCAATAACGGCTTTTTGCCAGCGACCTATCAAGGCTCAATTTTTCGCACCAACGGCGTGGCAAACGTCAAACCAAATCCAGGAAACGGCAGTAGTTCTCAGACCAAGAATCTCGCCTTGATGCACCAACTTGATAACGAGTTGATGCAGCGTGTTGGCCGTCACGACCAACTGGAATCGGCGATCGCGAATTATGAGATGGCCTATGCCATGCAGACCTCGGTGCCTGATTTGATGGATATTAAAGGCGAAACCGCTGCCACCCGCGAGCTCTACGGCCTTGATGCCAAATACGAACATACCCGTACCTTCGGCACACAATGCTTAGTCGCGCGTCGCTTGGTCGAACGCGGAGTGCGTTTTGTCGAACTGACTTGCCCGAGTGTTGGTGGTGGCGCCGACCGCTGGGATCAACACGGCGGTCTTAAAAAAGGTCACGCGGACAACGCACTGGCGGTTGACCAACCGATTGCTGGATTGCTCAAAGATCTCAAGTCGCGCGGACTGCTGAATAATACTCTGGTCGTGTGGTCAGGGGAATTCGGCCGCACACCGTTTGCTCAGGGCTCAGATGGTCGTGATCATAATCCCTTTGGTTTTACCGCATGGATGGCCGGCGGCGGGGTCAAAGGTGGAACCATTTTCGGAGCCACTGACGAATACGGTTATAAAGCCATCGAAAATAGAGTGCAGATGCACGACCTGCACGCCACCATGCTCCATCTGCTGGGTATGGACCACAAACGTCTCACTTACCGTTGGGGCGGGCGCGATATGCGTCTGACCGACGTTCACGGCGAAATCATCAAAGGAATCCTCGCATGAACTATCGCATGACGCATCCTCGTCTCTGTCTGATCGCGGTTTGTCTTTTCAGCGTGAATGGACTCGCCAGTTTTGCCTTGGGCGCTGATAGCCCGGCAATCACCCACTCCTTTCTTGCCACGGGAGGAAAAACGTTCATCTGGCAGGTCAAGGCTGGCGCCACCGAAGGCAAGATCGCCTGGGAATATCCAGCCAGCACGCGCGAAGGCTGGGTATTGCCGAACGGCAATGTGCTGTTGGCGATATCAAAAGGCGGCGCCTATCCCGGCGGCGCAGCGATCGAAGTCACCCTGGAAAAGAAAATTATTTGGGAATACAAAGGCACGCAGGAAGAGTTAAACAGTGTTCAGAAAACCACTGAAGGAAATTACGTAGTCACCGAATCGGGAAAAAATCCACGGCTGTTAGAAATCAATGCCGCAGGAAAAACCGTGGTCGAATTCGCACTGAAATGCCAAAACCATGACGCCCACATGGAAACGCGCATGGCGCGCAAGCTTGCCGACGGCACGTATTTGGTACCGCACCTGCTCGATTTCGCGGTGAAACAATATGATCGTACGGGAAAAGTTCTGGCCGTGATCGACACGACGACTCCTGGAGATCCTAACCGCAATACGCATTCCTGGCCATTCACCGCTATTCGGCTACCCAACGGCAACACCCTGGTCGGACTTACCAATGCCAATGCCGTAGCAGAGTTCGACCCCAGTGGAAAACGCGTGTGGGAACTGACCAACGAACAAGCTGGCGGCATCATCCGCGATGCGTGCGGCGTTCAGCGTCTGCCGAACGGCAATACCATCGTCAATTCGTATGGTGCCGGTGCCAACCAGCCAAAAATATTTGAGGTCACGCCGGATAAGAAAGTGGTCTGGACTTTCACGCCCAAAGAAGGCGGCGGCATTCATCACATGCACATCATTGATACCAACGGCGTGCCGTTAAAGGGTGTCCCTCTGCGATAATAAACGCGGCATTTCACGCGAAACGGTTCATCAGCGTTATTGTTTGACGCTGATGCTACCTGTCGTGGGCTGGCGGACGCGCTGCTGCTTGGCGGAATTTAATCGCCGACATACCAAACTGCTCGCGAAAAACCGCATGAAAGCGTTGCGCAGTACTGAACCCAAGGTGCATCGCGATCTTAGCAACAGGTTGGCTCGTGGTGGTCAGCAGACGACAGGCGCGATCGAGTCGGCTACGACGAATTTCATCAAGGATGCTGCGATCAAGTTCCTTACGAAAACGTAATTCTAGCGCCCGACGGGACAGGCCGCTGACCGCGACCACCTGCGGGACATGAATGGCGTGCGTGCTCTGATGAATCAAACGGAGTGCGGCCAACACCGCTTCATCGCTGGTGGCAAAGCGGTCACTGGAACCGCGTACGATGAGTGGCAGCGGTGCAATAGCGACGTGACGCGTTTCTTTGCTTTTTTCATGCATCAACTGATCGAGCAAGCGCGCCGCTTCGTAGCCCATCTGCTCGGTGTCGCAGGGAATACTGGACAGCGGCGGCGTCGACATCTCGCACAATACTTCCTCGTTATCCACTCCGACAATCGCGACTTCGTCGGGAACGGTAATGCCAAGTTCCGTGCAAGCACGGGTGAGCTTGACGCCGATGGCATCATCACCAGCAAAAATAGCGAACGGACGCGGCTGACGTTTGAGCCATTGTTTAAGCACCACCGGAATCCGACCGGATTTATGCCACCATGCACGCGGCCGCTGAAAATTTGCCATCTGCGCTTCGGGAACACCGACCGCCTCAGCAAAACCGCGCCAACGTCGTTGCGACCACACGCCTTCTGGCGCTCCACAAAAAGCGAAATTTCGATGACCGATTGACAGCACATGATCTCCGGCAAGACGTCCGGTCGCAAGGTCGTCATTGGCCGCAGAATGAATACGCGGATGCAGCGTCGAACGACATACGTCGACCACTGGGACTCCTAAGGCGAGCAGGCGCGGGACTTCATCAACGTCATGTACACGGGTAATAACTCCATCGCCGTTCCACGATTTTTGATCGCTGATCTGCGCCATCGTCCACCCATGACCGAACAATTGCCAATGCGCACATTGACGTGCGTACCGTAAAATACCGCGCGCAACGCCATGGTCATAAGCGGTGACGATATCCATAAGTAAAGCAACTCGACGACGTGGCTTCATGCCATTCCTTGATGGGACTTGCCCCGTTTTATCAGACTCGCGGTTAACGACACTGTGGCGCAACTGGCCAAGCGGCGAAAAATGGTCTTGATGAAAAACGAGTCGATTGGAAGGAGACACCCAGGCGATGCTGGGGTCAAGCGCCAGGCCGAAGACCAGACAGCATGGCAGTCCATGATGCCTGCGGGCCTTTCGCTGCGTTGCCGCAGGGTGGAGCCTGATGCCAAGCTGGTGGTCACGATCAGGAAACCACTGGTTATTGGTGTGCGATAATTCCAAATATCTTCTTAGAGATTTCTACGCTGATGCCCCATTAGCGCATCAGTCGAGCCACGCGCTTACGACCCACGCGTTTGCCCTGCTACGACGCTTTCGTTCACTTGTATTAGCGGCTCAGCCAAACACATTCGCCCGCCTGCTCACTAACCCCCCCAGCACGGATGCCCTATGCCGAATACTCGCTTTCCTCTTTCCCCACTTTCCCCACTGATCGCCTTGATCGCCCTGGTATTCCAGGGATCGGTCGCGTTGGCTGCCGATCTTCCCTCACACGACGCCGTGCAAAAGGCGCTGCGCACCATCGTCGCGGAAAAAAATGGCGGCTTCGGTCTGCAGATGTGGGCGACCATTGTTAATCGCGATGCTGAAGTGGTGGTGGTCGCGATGTCCGGCAAAGACCGTGGCGATCAGTGGCCCGGTTCGCGGGTGATCTCGGCGCAGAAGGCCAACACCGCCAACGCTTTCAGCCTTCCCGGGCTGGCGCTATCCACCGCTCAGCTCTATTCGGCGGTTCAGCACGGCGGCAGTCTTTTCGGTCTGCAGGAAAGTAATCCGGTCAATGCCACGGTCGCCTATGACGGCAAAGCGGCGGATTTCGGCACCGCCAAGGACCCGCTGATCGGCAAGCGCATCGGTGGCGTAAATGTCTTCGGCGGCGGACTCGCGCTCTACGCGGCGGACGGCACGCTGCTCGGTGGCCTGGGCCTGTCGGGTGACAGCTCAGTCGCCGATCACATCATCGCCTGGAAACTGCGCCACGCGCTCGGCCTCGATTATATCCCTGGAGGCGTCAGCCCGACCGGTGACGACAACATGGTCATCGACATCGAGAACAACAAGAGCGCCGGCGGTTGGGGCCATCCCGCCACCAACGTCGAAGCAACCGCGCTGGTGAAAGCGTTGCCGACCACGGCGGCGATTCCCAAGAAGAAGTAAATCCAGAGGCGTTCCATGAAGGACGAAGCACGTTCGTCTCCAGCCCCCAGCTGTTCCAGCTGGGGGCTTTTTTGTGCTTGGTCACGGAACTCGAACAACGTGTGCGCCCGTTGTCGCTGCCATGGTCGCTGCCATGGTCACGCATCATGAGCGAGCACATTCAGCCACCTCGCCGGTAAGGTGCTGCTGGTCTTCGACTGGGCAGGCCCATTGGACGCCGCCCGCTCTGCCCCTTTATTTATCCTTGTATAAAGGACTGTTTTCACAGATAACGTCCTTCCATGAATGACATACGCCACGTTTTGAGCCAGCGCATCACCGACGCGCTGGCGGCCCCGGTGCCCGCCCTGACCCGACGGGATGTGCGACTGCCTGCCATTCCTGGAAAGGCGCACGCGGTCATTGGGATGCGTCGCAGCGGCAAATCGACCTTCCTGTGGCAATGCCTAGCTGAACGTCTTGCGACGGGAACGCCGCGCGAGGCGCTGCTCTATCTGAATCTGGAAGATGAACGGCTGGTCGGCATGGCACCAGCCGATCTGGGTTGGGCAGTGGAGGAATGGTTCCGTCAGGTTCCTGGGATCCGTGACCGGCGCACCGCGACGTTGTTCCTCGACGAAGTCCAGCTGATCACCGGCTGGGAAACCACCGTCCGCCGCTTGATGGATCAGGAACGCATCGAGATCCTGTTGTCGGGCTCTTCCGCCCACCTGCTCAGCAGCGAGATCGCCACCAGCATGCGTGGCCGCGCGCTGCCCACGACCATCTTGCCGTTCAGTTTCCGCGAAGCGCTGCGCCACGCCGGTCACGAACCGACGAAGGCATGGAACCGTCTAGCGAAGGCCGAGCGCTCCGATCTGGACGCACACCTACGCCACTACCTGATCACGGGCGGATTTCCTGAGACCCAGGGCGTAGCGGACCAGGATCGCGTGGCCTTGTTGCGCAGCTACGTCGACGTGGCCGTGCTGCGCGATGTCATCGAGCGCCATGCCGTCTCGCATCCGGTGGCGCTGCGTTGGTTGCAGCGCCAGTTGCTGGGACAACCCGGCGCACTCTTCAGCGTGCAGAAATGCTGGGACAGCATGAAGTCGCAGGGACTGGCCGTGGGCAAGGACAGCGTCCACGCGTGGGTCGACCATTTGCAGGACTGCTTCCTCATCCGCACCGTCAGCCTGCACACCACCAGCGAACGCCGCCGCATGGTGAACCCGCGCAAATGTTATCCCATTGATCCTGGGCTGATCCCGATCTGGGTACGCTCAGCCGAACCGCAGACCGGACACGCGCTGGAAACCGTGGTCTACCTGGAGCTGCTGCGCCGCGGCCACGACATCGATTACGTGAAGACCGACGACGGTCACGAAATCGATTTCCTCGCCCGCTCGCCAACGGGAGCGTCATGGCTGATCCAAGTTGCGAGCGACACCAGCGACCCAAACACCCGCGACCGTGAAGTGCAGTCACTGGTGGAAGCCGGAACCAATCATCCCACCGCAACCCGCCTGCTCATCACCACCGACGCCAGCCGCCCCACACTGCCGCCGGGCATAGAATGGCAGTCTGCAAGCGCGTGGTTGTTGGAGAAATGATGCCTCCTTCACTGCGTCTTTATCCCTTATTGCGTATTTATTTTTACGACTTCGTTCCAAGCTCTTGAGCGAGGATCGCCTTTACCTGCTCCAGCAATTTCGGCATATGGATGGTGGCAACCTGATAGACGGTCGGCAGATCCACCCGTCCGTATTCGTGCATAAGGATATTCCGCATGCCCCAGATCATCGGCCAAGGAATCAGTGGTCAGCGAGCCTGACACTCACGTGAGACACGATGCGACGCTTCGGCCACCGTGGCGATGGCGTACATCGTCGCCCGGTTGGTCTTGTGATCGGCCACAAAGGCGTTGAAGTCGAGACCGCGCACATAGTCCACGCTATCGCTCCCGAAGCGGATCATGTCTTCGAGGGCATCGATTTCGTGCGGTTCAAGCGGCATAGAGCAGCTCGGTCGAGGCAAGAACGTTGGCCCGAAAGCGCGGCGACTGCTCGTGCTCAAGCGTCCAGCGGGTGATGAGGTCCACCTTGCGGCCCAATAGGTCGCCCAGTTCAACGAGCAGGCCGCCCAGTTCCCAGCCCGGCGTGTAGCCCGACTCAAAGCTCACCAACAGATCCACGTCACTATCCGCGCGCGCCGTGCCTTTGGCGCGTGAGCCGAACAGCTCCAGCGTGGCGACGCGGTAGCGGCGGCAGAGGTCAGCTAAGCGCCCGTTATCGATGTCGAGTCCGAGTGGCATGTAATCACGCTAACATGGTTCGCCGGGACGGGAACCGTCAGCATGAGGCGGTCTCTCGTGCGGCGTAAAAGTCGTAGGTGCCATCACTGGTGTATTCGGCATGACGAGAATGGCGTGATGAAAATCGATAAGAACCAGCCGCGTGTAATGATCCAGCATGGTCGTCCAATCGCTATATCCGAGCATCGAATGTGGCCAATAAAGGATGCGTAAATGCTGGGAATGAGACTTGGTCAATGGGCGGATAGCCCTTATTACCGTGAACAATAAGCGGGTGTCCTTTATATATTCGCGGAGGGTGGAGATGAGACTTGGCTAATAAGTGGGTGTCCTTTATTAGGTCTTTCTGCGGTTAGCGCTCGCGGAATTTCAAGTCTACTTCAATCACGAACGACCCCATCAAGGCATCGACAATCGTACCGTGCTTGGCTCCAGCGATGTGCCGACATCGACGGGAAAAGTCGTGCGGATTCCTCGCGTCGGCGGCCTACTCAATCATTATGAACGCGTGGCGTGACCAGAAACCAGCTCGGACGCGAGCGGTAAAAATGCATAGAAATCGCGTGGAAAATCAAGGGAAAGGAATCGGGCACTACAGCATGACTCGGGGTCGTTGTGATTCGCTACGTCTTCAACGTGGGGCTCTTGCATCCCCTACTCCTGGCCGGTCTGCCCGGCGCACTGTCCTTTATTGATGTCCTTTTAATTGACGGATGTTTATTAAGGGACAGAAAATGCTCCCGTAGCGTCGTACCAGTCGCAATGGGGGAGACCAAACG
>JANMYZ010000705.1:0-4264 GCA_031382605.1 Planctomycetota bacterium
CTGATCCCCGCGCGGTTGAGCGCTCCTGTCGCGAGGGTGGCGAAGTTGCCTTGGTGCGCATCACCGATCGACCACACCCACGGTGCCTTGGCCAGGGGGTGCGCAGCCAGCCACGCCACGTGCAAAATAAGACTCCCACGAACGAATGTTGTCGGATCGTTGGCCATCCGTTGACGCCGCTCCGCCGCTGCGGCGGGATTCACTGCCGAAAGCCCGTTCAGGCTCGGCAGCAGCAGGGATTCGATCAGGGTGGTCGCATTGGGCATCGTCCTACCGTGGGGCTGAGGTGACCGATTTCCAGCCCAGGTATGAGCCAGCTAAATGAAGCGCAAGCCTTGCAAGAACAGGAGTTGTGAAGGGTTGATGAGCATCTTAACAGGTGGATGAGAAAGCTCTGTCTGGCTGTCGCGTCGGCCAATCATGACCCTTGACCATGGTGCCCCCGATACCATAGAACCACGCCCTTGCACGCCGCCTAAGTCAAAGAGGTCCTCCATGGGTCGTTCTCTCGTCATCGTCGAATCACCGGCTAAGGCCAAGACGATTAACAAGTATCTCGGTCGCGACTTCATCGTGAAGTCGAGTTACGGCCACGTCCGCGATCTACCCTCTGGCGCAAGCGAAGAGGAAGACGACGAAGCCAAAGCCGCCAAGGCCAAGGCTACCGCCAAGACCAAAGCCGCGACAAAAAATTTGAGCGAGACGCAGAAGATCGCCGCCAAAGCGACGCGTTCGCAACTGGCTCTGGTTCGGCGCATGGGCGTTGATCCCGATCATGGTTGGGAAGCGCGCTATGAAGTGTTGCCAGGCAAAGAAAAAGTTCTCAAAGAATTGCAAGAGTACGCCGAAGACGCCGACACCATTTATCTGGCGACCGACCGTGACCGCGAGGGAGAAGCCATCGCGTGGCATTTGCGCGAGGTCATTGGTGGTGATCCGAAACGTTTCAAGCGCGTGACCTTCAGCGAAATCACCAAGAGCGCGATTCAAGAAGCGTTCCAGCATTGCGGTGAACTCGACATGAACGGCGTCAACGCCCAGCAGGCGCGCCGCTTTCTGGATCGCGTGGTGGGCTTCATGGTCAGCCCACTGTTGTGGGCGAAGGTGGCTCGCGGTTTATCGGCTGGCCGCGTGCAGTCGGTGGCGGTGCGCTTGATTGCCGAACGTGAAGCTGAGATCCGTAAGTTTGTGCCCGAAGAATATTGGGAGGTGTTTGCCGACCTCGCGACGCCAGCGGCGATTCGCGCGCAGGTCATGCGCTTCAAGGGTGAGGCGTACAAGCCGACCATCAAAGACCACGCGGATACCGCTGTTTCTGCATTATCCAAAGCAACCTTTACCGTTGCGGCAAAGGACGAAAAACCGGCGCGTAGTTTCCCCACCGCGCCGTTTATCACCTCGACCTTGCAGCAAGCGGGTTCCGTACGCCTGGGTTTCTCGGTCAAAAAAACCATGACCTTGGCTCAGCGGCTCTACGAAGCCGGCCACATTACCTACATGCGTACCGATTCGGTCAACCTGAGTGTCGATGCGGTCACCACCTGTCGCACGCTGATCGAAACAGAATTCGGCGCCAAATATCTGCCAGCTCAAGCCATCGTTTATAAATCAAAAGCCAATGCGCAGCAGGCGCACGAAGCCGTTCGTCCAACCGATGCTCGCAACCGCGAAATCAGCGGACTCGATCACGATGAAGCGCGGCTGTACGACCTCATCTGGCGTCAGTTCGTTGCCTGCCAAATGCCGCCAGCCGAGTTCGACACCACCGCGATTACCATCGCCGCTGCTGGCTATGAACTGACGACTCGCGGCCGAGTTCTGCGTTTTGACGGTTTCCAGAAAGTACAACCGCCAGCGAAACAGGACGATATTGAATTGCCGACGCTGGAAGTCGGTCAGGTGCTCAAGCTCGTCAAACTCGATCCCAGTCAGCATTTCACCAAACCACCAGCGCGTTTTAGCGAAGCGGGTTTGGTCAAGGAACTTGAGAAGCGCGGTATCGGTCGCCCGTCCACGTACGCAGCGATTATCTCTACCATTCAAGAACGCGGTTACGTCAAGCTGGCGAATCGACGTTTCTTTGCCGAAAAACTCGGCGACATCGTCACCGAACGCTTGGTCGAGTCATTCCCCGATTTGCTCGATTACGGATTTACTGCGGGCATGGAAGAAGACCTCGACGATGTGGCCGAAGCGAAGTCGACGTGGAAGGGCGTGCTCGATGATTTTTACAAGGGTTTCAAAGTTAAACTCGAAGACGCAAGTCAGCACATGCGCACCAATCCGCCGGTGCCGACCGACATTAGCTGCCCCAAATGCGGTAAACATAAGCTGGCGATTCGCACCGCTAAAACCGGCGTTTTCTTGAGCTGCACCGGCTACGCGCTCGATAAAAAGAAAGATGCCGATTACTGCGCCCACACCGTCAATTTAGTTTCGGGCGATGAATCCGAAGCGGTGACGGAAAAGACCGAAGACCCGGAAGCCACCGAAGCGACCGAGGCAGAAACCCGCATCTTCATTAATAAGCGCCGTTGTCCCTTGTGTAAAACGGCGATGGACGCGTGGTTGGTGGATGAAACCAAACGCCTGCATATTTGCGGACGCAATCCTGATTGCCCAGGATCAGTGGTCGAAAACGGTCACTTCAAGCTCAAGGGCTACGATGGCCCGATCATTGAGTGCGATCGCTGCGCAGCGCCGATGCAGCTCAAAACCGGACGCTTCGGCAAATACTTTGGCTGCACCGCGTATCCTGTGTGCAAGAACACCCGCAAACTGCTGCGCAGTGGCCAGGCAGCACCACCGAAGTGCGATCCGATTCAGATGCCCGAACTGTTGTGCAGCGACGGCAAGGCGCATTACGTCTTGCGCGACGGCATGCTCGGTTTGTTTTTGGCAGCCAGCACCTACCCGCGCTTACGCGAAACGCGCCCGCCAAAAGTGCAGGATCTCAAGCGCCACCTCGAACAGCTTGATCCCAAGTTTCACTATCTGGCCAACGCCGTCGCCGTCGATCCGAAGGGTAATCCGACGTTGGTCCGTTTTAGCCGAAAAACCAAAGAGCACTACTTGGCGAGCGAGCAAGACGGCGAGCCTTCTGGCTGGGCCGCATTTTTCGTTGACGGCAAATGGGTCGAGAAAACCCCGGAAGTCGAAGAACGCCCAGCCCGCGGTGGCCGCAAGAAGAAATAATCCTGGGACGGGAGGCCTGGGACCGCCGGCTGCCAGCCGGCACAGTAACGGCCTGGGACCGCCGGCTGCCAGCGGGCATCGTTGCAGCCTCGGCACCGTTGCGGCCTTGGCAAAGTTGCCAAAGCACCAGCCCCCAGTGATTGCCTTACGCAACCTCAACCCGGATAGTGCAAGCGAGGTTTTATCATGGCTGACTCCACCGAACTCCCAATGACGCTCGACGGCCATTTTGTTCTCCATGACTGCTACAGCGTCATGTGGCCAGCATGGCAGTCGCTGTCAGTCAAAGAGCGCGATGACATTTCAACCGAGGCGGCCAATTGGCTGCAAGACGAAGCCGGCGTCGGTCAAATTTACAGCGCGCTGTATAGTGCGATGGGTCAGAAGGCGGATCTCGTCCTGGTCCATTACCGCAGTAAAGTCGATGCACTCAATCGCACCGAACGCGGCTGGAAGCGCCTGCGCCTGGCCGGATTTTTACGCCAGACCTATTCGTATTTTTCCGTCATCGAAGCGAGCATGTACGAAGCTGTCGCCATCGCTCAGCGTAAGGCGACGACCAAAGGTTTCGCGGCGGGGACCACGGATTTTGAGGAAGAATTCGAACGTGAATTAGCCAAAGAGAAAAAAGTTCTTGAGAGCCGCGTGCTACGCTCAATCCCCGATCAGCGTTATTTATCATTCTATCCGATGAATAAACGCCGTGGCGAACACGTGAATTGGTACAGCTTATCGTCGGACGATCGTCGCGCGATCATGCGCGGCCACGGCAAAGTCGGACATAAATATGCGCGCGAAGTAACCCAGGTCATCGGCGGCAGCATCGGACTCGACGACTGGGAATGGGGCGTCAGCTTGCACAGCAACGATCCCCTGGCGATCAAACGCCTGATCACCGAAATGCGTTTTGATCCAGCAAGCTCGCTCTACGCCGAATTCGGCCCGTTCTATTTTGGCATACGCCAACAGCCGGAAGACCTACCGATGCTGATGGCGGGTGGCTTGTCGTGAATCGGTTTTGAATCCGCGCTGTGAGCGTCCGTTTTCAGTGCTTCAGACCACGGGCAAG
>JANMYZ010000024.1:0-9105 GCA_031382605.1 Planctomycetota bacterium
CCGACGTCCCTATAATACCCGATTCAATTCCTTTGATTTTGCAGGCGATTTTCCCTGCATTTTTCTCGCTCACGGCCGAGTTAATTTTTTTAATACGCCACGCGTTCGTCATGATTGACCAAGCCGCCGAAGCGGGGAATAGGCGCTCGTCTATGCGGGCACCAGGAGGATGCGCCGCTGTTCGCTAGGTGATGGTCGTTCTCGCGCTACACCAACGCCATGCACCCTCGTAAGCCTCTTGGTTCTTCCACTCCGGTCGTGACTCCGGTCGTGACCAAAGCCGTGACGAAAATGGCGGCGGCCAAGTCAGTGGTTCCTGGCGAGGTAAAAAAGCCTCTACTAAAGCCACGTACAGCGGAGGCAGTGACAAATTCTGTTCAGGCAGAGGTCACCCGCGCTGACGCGAAGCCTTTGTCGAAAGCGTTGATGAGAGCGAAAGCGACATCCCAGCGCCCAGCGTCGAACAACGTCGTGAAACCTGGTCGTCCGGATAAAAAGTCGGCGGTTTCGGCGGTAACGGATGTGGCTGATGCGACGGATGCGAAAGCGGGTCTGCATCCGCGTAATCGTCATCCAGGCCAATATGATTTTGCGGCATTGGTAGCGGCGAGTCCTGCCCTTGGACGATTCGTCACGACGAATCGTTTTGGCAATCGTTCGATCGATTTCGCGAAACCAGCGGCAGTGAAGGCGTTAAATCAGGCGATTTTGCTGACGCAGTACGACATTCGTCAGTGGGAGGTTCCGCCGCAATATTTGTGTCCGCCGATCCCAGGGCGTGCCGATTACATTCATCATTTGGCTGATCTGTTGGCGACGGCAAATGGCGGGACGATTCCGCGTGGGCCGATGATTTGCGCTTTTGATGTCGGTGTTGGCGCGAGTGCGATTTATCCGTTGATTGGATATCGTGAATACGGCTGGCGGTTTGTCGGTTCAGAGTGCGATCCAGCGGCGATGACCTCGGCGCAGCGCATTGTGCGGGCGAATCCTGGGCTGGATAAATTCATTACACTGCGTCGTCAGAAAGTTCCGCTTCAGCTGTTTGCGGGAGTGGTCAAAGAAGATGAACACTTTGATGTCGCGATGAGTAATCCGCCGTTTCATGCCTCAGCGGCAGAGGCGATGAAGGGCACGCGGCGGAAGTGGAATAACCTGGGTAAGCCAGAGGCTGCTGGTCGCGGCGCGCCTTTGCTCAATTTTGGCGGCCAGGAATCGGAATTATGGTGTGAAGGGGGTGAGGTCGGTTTCATCAGTCGGATGATCGCCGAAAGCACGCAGGTCCCTGGGCTGTGTTTGTGGTTTACCTCATTGGTATCGAAGGAAGCCAGCCTGCCGCTGATTGTGCGCGTGTTGCAGGCCGCCCATGTGCGCGAGCGCCGCGTCATCGAGATGACCCACGGCCAGAAGCGCACGCGCATCATCGCGTGGACCTTTATGGACGAACGCCAGCGGCGTGATTGGCGCGGCGCACGTTGGACTGCGCAGACAGCGGCAGGCGTTGGGCCGTAGCTCGCGGTACGACACACTGAGCGAAATCCGGATGGAGGTGGAGACTTTTTCACTTGGTCGTCTGGCTGGTGCTTACAAATTCCGCCTTTCCTCATTTTCCGGTCCTTCCTCGTTCTTCCTCATTACCCTGCGGTTCGGCTCACAGCCTCCGCCGCTTTGGAGTTCTCATGATCCGTTCTTTTCTTGTTGCTACTCTGGTTGCCAACCTGTGCGCCGTCAGTCTTACGGCTGCCGATGGCGGTCCAGCCGTTGTGACTCCGGTTGCTCCAGCAGCTGGCGAATCGGCCAAGTGGACCAATGACCAGAAGGCCAGCTATTTGATCGGCCAACAGATGGCGAAGCGCCTCAAGCCTTTTGCCGCTGACCTCGATACCGCGTTGCTCATCAAGTCGATCCAAGATGTTTTCGCCGATAAGCCATCGGTGGTTCTGGCGAGCGAAGAGCAGGCCGTGATGCAGGCATTTCAAGAAATGATGCAGGGTAAAGAAGCCAAGCGCGCCGAAGGCCGCGTTGCTGAGAACGTGAAATGGCTGGCCGCCAATGGTAAAAAAGACGGAGTCAAAACCACCGCGACCGGTTTGCAGTACCAAGTGATGGCCACTGGTGCAGGCAAACAGGCAGCGATGGGCAAAACTGTTAAGGTGCATTACACCGGCACTTTGCTTGATGGATCGGTATTCGATTCGTCAGTCGCACGCGGCGAACCAGCTGACTTCCCGCTCAATCCAGGTGGTTTGATTCAGGGTTGGCTTGAAGCCATTCCGATGATGAAAGAAGGCGACAAGTGGAAGCTCTTCATTCCATCGGATCTGGCGTACGGCCAACAAGGCAATCAAGGCATTGCGCCGAATTCGGTGCTGATTTTCGAAGTGGAGTTGATCAAGGTTTCCGGTGGCGAAACCGCCGCACCGGATGCAGGCATCGAAGCCATCCCGCTGGGCAAGTAAGCGGTGGTCAGCAGTCCGAAACCCGGACTGCTGGCTCTGTTGACGGCGAAGTTTTCAAAAAACCCCACGAGCTGTGCTCGTGGGGTTTTGCATGAAAAGCCAGTAAAACAGCACGCGTTAGCGGGCTTTTTTCAGCGCCAACGTCATCGCATCTGCGGTGATGCTCCAGTGCGTGGCGGACCACAGCACGTAGCCGTCTTTCAGCAAAAACAGCTGTGGGCTTTGATGAACGTGTTTTAATTGGCTGGCTACCGCATTTGATAGCGGTCGATGCGTTTGGACGACGATCATGCTGACGTTTTGCTCAGGATGAGAGGTCAGAAAATTATTCACTTCGTCAAGCGCGGCAGAGCTGACGCTACAGGCGTTGGAATGCTTGAATAACCATGTGCATGCAGGTGATTTCATCACCGCTTCAAGGTCGGATTCTTTGGTCAGCTGCTGAAGCATGGATGGATTCCTTGGTATCGTGATGAGTTTACTTTAGCGGCGTGGCGGCGGTTGGTCGGGCGATGCGAAATTCGACGGCGCCTTTGATGCCGGTTGCTTTAAAAAATTGACCAAGACGCAAATGCGCGTCGAGTGGTAAAAAGTGGCCTTTTATGCTGTCGATCTCTCCATGTTGCAGAACCGTGGTAACGGTCACCGCGCCTTCACCGCCGAACACACTGTCGTTGTTGGGAATGAGGGTATTGATCCAGTCCAAGTCAGCGTGATCAGCAACGCTGTGAATCGTGCCGCTCAGTTCGCTGAGCAATAAACTTCCGCGCAAGCCAGCGCTGTACCCATCGATCAGCGGATCGCCGGCGGCATTGGTCGCACGGATGAGAATATTATCCGCCAAAAGTAAGCCGTTGGCGAGTGAGACCTCGGCATTAAATCGCGGGCGATGCCTGGCGAGATTATGCCAGACATTGGCAATTCGCACTTCGCCACTGGTGATGCGACCCAATACATGTGCGTTGGCCCGAGCACCATGAAGACTGACGGTGCCCGACAGTTCGTTATCCAAATGGCGCAATCCATCGGTGATGCCCACTTCTTTCAGGCGTAGCCGAACGATGTCGGCCAACAACGCGGTGTTGGTTTGCCGAATCTTCGCATCAAGCAAAATGGCTCCAGATAATGCAGGTAAAACCTGCGGTCCTTTCAGTCGAACCACCAATGCTTCGGCGGTGTCCAGATCAATTTCCAGGCGACCGCCGGCTTCCGTGCTGCGCCAAGAGGCTTTGCCCATGACGGGTAGCGTGACATCCAGATCAATTCCCGTCGGCACGACTTTCAATACGACCTGCCCATCCAAACCACCAAGAGCCCAGCCTTGCCAAAGAACGCGAGCTTGTTCGACCGTGGCAGTGGCAACGTTCAAACCATTGGCGCCAACTTCCGCATGTAAAAGCTGAGCGCTGCCCGCTGCCAACGTCAGTTCACGCGGTAGAAACGGCTGTAAAAGTGACAGCGCAATACCTTTGCTGTCGATGCTCAGCGGACGTCCGGCGCTCCATGCCAGGGCGGTTTCTCCGGTGCCCGAGAGCTTGAGCTGCAAATCCCACGCGCCCGAAATAAGCGCGCCATCAAGCTGTGCCCGTGGCATCGCCGCCAAAATCGCGGCAGTTGGAACCATTGCTGGAATTGGTAATCGTGATCCTGGCGACCACGACGTGGCGCTGACGGCGACTTTTCGTTCATCGGTGTCGATCACCGCTTGGCCATTCAACGTTATGATCCCGGCATCCTGAATCTTCAATTCCGCTAGGCGCACAAAACGGCGATCAATGTTCAGTGCCGCTTGCCCATGACCGGTGGTCCAGCGGGCACGGGCCTCGCCAGTAAAATGTTCCCAGGCGCGGTCGGCGATGACCACGGTGTTGGCTAAATCAGCGTGTTCGGGCACCCACGCGCGTGCTTCTTGCGGCAGCTCGGGTAATAATTTCAGCGCGGCCAGCCAATCACACGACCGCCACACGGGCAAGCTGCCGTCGATCATTTTAATATGGGTAAACTCTTCATGAATACCGCTGGTTTTGACCTCAACGATAATGCGTTTGCCGGCGTAATTCGCGGTGCCTTCCACCATAATTTTAGGTCCCGTCGCGTCGACCCCGACCTGAGCTTTATCGATGACCACTTCGCCGTTCACCGAAACGCCACCGGTAAAGTCGAAATGCCGTAAACGTGGCGTGCCTGCTGGCGGCGGAATCGCCACTTCGACTTTGATCAATTGATGAATGAAGCGAACCGAATCGTAGGTGGCATCGAATTGTAATCCTTCAATGCGAATCTGATTGACCCGGCCCTGCCATAATTCACCGCTGATCACGATGCGCGGTATCGTGACGGCAGGCGTTTCGCCGCGCTGACGCATCAAGCGCACGCCGGTCAGGACCAAGCCATCGACTCCGGTGAATTCGCTGTGGTCTATTTCCAGATGACCCGGCAGACGATCGCTAAAGAGGCGACTGATCAGATGTCCGGTTTGGTTGGTCGACAGCGCCCACCAACCGCCGCCGACCACGGCGGCGATGAATATCAGCATCAGCACCAAAAAAATACGCCAGCGGCGGCGTCGCGGTGGTGGCGGAAAAGGATGAACTTCAGGAGGCATGCGGTCCGCAGTGTTAGCGTACCTTGGCAGAGCGAAAGCGCTCTGTGCTTTGGGGCAGGCTTCAAGCGTTCTCCTGAGTTTCGGCTAGGTCTGAGGGTTATCACCAGTTGAACGGGTCTGTGTATAAGACCCCGACCGCTGGTTGCCGAGCGCATGCCGTCGCGCACGGTTTGCGACATGGCTGCCAACGACTTTCTCCCCTTCACCAAAATGCACGGTTGCGGTAACGACTACGTCTATCTTGACGCGTTGCGCGATGAGGGCGTGCCGACCACCACGCCGGCGTTAGTGGCATTGGCCAAGGCGATGAGCAATCGTCACACCGGCGTCGGCGGTGACGGATTAATCGTCTTGGCTCCGTCGACCAAAGGCGATGTGCGCATGCGGATGTTCAATGCCGATGGCAGTGAATCAGAAATGTGCGGCAACGGCATTCGTTGTTTAGCCAAGTTGGCGCATGATCATCGTCATGTGCGCGGCGGTGATCTGTTGGTCGAGACCGGCGCTGGAGTGCTCACCGTGACGCTGCACAAAAGCAGTAAAATGTGCGACGGAGCCACCGTCAGCATGGGACGTCCGCGGCTGACTCCTGGTAAAATTCCGGTCGAACACGCCGGCCCTGGTCCGCGCTTAGCGTTGAGCGCGAGCGTCAATGGCGTGCAGTACGAATTTTTAGCGGTCGGCATGGGTAATCCCCACGCGGTGTGTTTCGTTGACGATCCTGAAAAATTTCCCGTCAGCACCGTTGGGCCATTGATCGAACACGACCCGAGGTTCCCTCATCGCACCAATGTTGAATTCGTGGCCCGTATCAAAGACGAACGCGGTCTGCCGGTCCTTCGTCAACGGACCTGGGAACGCGGTGCTGGTGAAACCCAAGCCTGCGGAACCGGCGCCTGTGCGGCCGTCGTGGCCGCGATTTTGGCCGAAAAAATCCCCGGGCGCGAGGCCATCGTGCGCCTGAATGGCGGCGATCTGCACGTCACCTGGCCTAGCGACAACGAAGACGTCGTGATGAGCGGCCCGGCCGCAACGGTTTTCGAAGGCAAATGGTTGCTGACGAAAGCGTAAGAAACGTCCAAGATACCGCGCTAAAAGCAGCGATTGCCACGCACGTGGCAACAACCGGAATCCGCATCTGGCCGTTGCTGGAGAGCGAGGCAGGCTGCGCCCATGCAACCCTTCCTACGCTCCGTTCGCTTAGCCCTCGCCATCATGCTCAGTCTGTGCTTGCTGATGCCCGCCATCGCGGTCGAGCCAGCAACGGATCCCGCCGCTGATCCAACCGATCCATTTCGTGCGGGCGAATATTTCAGCGGCTCAAAAGGCTGGCTGAATACCGCCGAACCGGTGACCAATGCACAAATGAAAGGTCAGGTGGTGCTGGTCGATTTCTGGACCTATTGCTGCATCAACTGCATCCACGTCATGCCAGAACTGAAATGGCTGGAAGAAAAATATAAAGACCAACCTTTTGTCGTGGTTGGCGTGCACTCGGGCAAGTTTGATCAGGAAAAAAATCTCGACAATATTCGCGCAGCGGTGCTCCGCTACGGGATCAAGCATCCGGTCGCCGTCGATAATGATTTTGCCATTTGGCAGCGCTTTGGTGTGCGTTCGTGGCCGACCTTGGTACTGATCGACAGCACGGGAAAACCCATTGGTCAAGTATCTGGTGAAGGCCATCGTGACATGCTCGATCGTGCGATTGCCAAGTTGCTCGAAACCGGAAAAGCCAACGGCACTTTGGCCGACAAGCCGCTGAAATTCACAGAGGAAGTCGACGCTCATGCGCAAGGGATGTTGTCTTTCCCTGGAAAAATCCGCGCTGATGTGAAGGGCCAACGGCTCTTCATCAGCGACTCCGGTCATCATCGCATTTTGGAAACGAGCATGGATGGCGTCGTGCGCCGGGTGATCGGATCAGGTCATCCTGGGCTAGAAAACGGCGCACTCGATAAAGCGACTTTCAACGAACCACAAGGCGTCTGTGTGTCTGAGGACGGTCTGACGTTGTACGTTTGTGATCGTCAAAACCACGCGCTGCGTGCAGTCGATCTGGCCAGTGGTCAAGTGCGCACCCTCGCTGGCACGGGCGCACAAGGACGCGATCGCAGTTATAACGGCGTCGGCAAAGACGCTGCGTTGAATAGTCCGTGGGATATTGAACGCGTCGGCAACACGTTATTCATCGCCATGGCCGGGCATCATCAGATTTGGCGCTATGATTTGTCCGCCAACACCATCGCGGTGCATTCCGGTACTGGCGCCGAACGCTGCGACGACGGCCCTTTGATGGCCGCGACTTTTTCTCAGCCATGTGGCATCGTGAGCGACGGTAAGAAATTATTTATCGCCGATTCTGAGGACAGCACCGTGCGCGCAGTTGCGGTTGATCCCAGCGGCGCAGTACAGTCGCTGGCTGGCAGCAAAGACTTGTTCGGTTTCGGCTTAAAAGATGGCGTCGGTATTGAAGCACGTTTCCAACATCCACAGGGCATAACGCTGATCACCGGCGCCAAGGGTCCGCTGCTGGTAGTGACCGATACGTACAATCACGTACTGCGTACGGTGGATCCGCTCACGGGTGAAGCCACTACGCTGAAGACCCCAGGGCTTACGCCAGGACTCTACGAGCCAGACGGTTTGAGCTCCGACGCCAAATACCTTTACGTCGCCGATACCAATCATCATCGCATCGTCAGAATGAACTTTGATGGCAGCGGCGCGCAGGTGCTGACGGTGAGCTTGCCAGCGGCAACGCCACCAGCGAAATAACCGCACACCAAGCGCGCGAATTTCCTGGTCGTTCATCACCAGCACAGAGTCCAGCCCATGCGCACTTTCTCACTCTCGATCAGCGGCATGACCTGTGGCGGTTGCGTCAATGCTGCGACCAAGGCACTGCAAAGCGTCCCAGGCGTTCAGCGTGTTCAGGTGTCGCTGACTGATAAAGCGGCATTGATCACTGCCGATGATCGAGTCAGCGATGAGCTCCTCGACGCGGCACTCATAAAGGTTGGTTTCAAGCCTGGCCCACGTACGGCTCAGGCCTGACATGACCGACACGGATGTGCGTCTGACGCTGGTCGAAGGACTGCATTGCGCATCGTGCGTTACGCGTGCCGAAAGCGTTTTACGCGACACTGCTGGAGTACGCGAAGCCAACGTCAATCTTGCCACGCGTGAGGCCTCGCTGCGCTACGATGCGTCAGCGACGACCATCGCTGCGATTAAAACACGGCTGCACGACGCCGGATTTGTCCCTGAAGAAGAAGCCGAACACGCGGCCCACGATCATCGCGTTGTGGCTGGTCCCGAACGTCAACGTGCGCTGATTGCCTTGGCGCTGACCGCGCCGGTCATGGCGCTTGGCATGGCTCATCTGCATCAGGCGTGGTCGCTGTGGAGCCAACTCATTTTGACGCTGATCGTCATCGGCGGCCCTGGGCGAACGGTTTTCATCATCGCTGGACGTGGGCTGCTGCGCGGACAACTCGGAATGGATACGTTGATCGCGCTCGGTTCGGGTACTGCGCTCGTTCTCAGTATCGCAGCGATGATGTCGCCCGCTTGGTGGCCTGGTGTGCCGCCCATTCATTTCGAAACGGCAGCAGCCATTATCGCGCTGGTGTTGACCGGACGCTGGCTAGAAGGCGGCGCGCGCGCAACCGCAGCCGCTGCGATTTCCGGTCTGCTTGCCCGTCGTCCGCCGGTCGCCAATCGCGTCACCGCTCATAGTGACGGAACCAGCAGTGATGAGGCGGTGTTGGCCGCGTCATTGATCGTTGGTGATCACGTACGCGTGCGTGTCGGCGAAATTATTCCGGTCGACGGAATCGTCATTGAAGGCGCAGGCCACGTTGACGAAGCGATGATCACCGGCGAGGCCGCGCCGGTTACCAAAGCGATCACCAGTCACCTCATCGGCGGCACGGTGTTGGTCGATGGCAGCGTGATTTTGCGCGCCACTCATGTCGGTGCCGACACCACGCTGGCTCGTTTAGCGGAACAAGTCCGCACCGCGCAAGGAGCCAAACC
>JANMYZ010000570.1:0-3198 GCA_031382605.1 Planctomycetota bacterium
TTCGCACTGAGTCATGGCGGTCATTTCTACCTGGGCTCATCAGCAGACAAAATACCCCGGTAAAACCGTTGCATTAATGACAGCCTGGAGCATTCATGCCGTCTGTCGAGTCTGGCGAAGACCGCAACTTGGCACAACACGGTGTGATGCGGATTTTAACACCAGAGCCTGCGCGCCGTATTCATTTAGAATTTCTTGTGACGCCAACGTATCTGCCAATACCACTTTGGTCAGCGCGTCAGCATGTAGGCAATCTGGTGCCTGCACCGACACACTCACGTTGCGGGTGCACGAGCGGCCACTGCGCGGATTCACCAAAGGACTCACACGACGGCTTCCATGGCGACGCAGGGAAAAATACGGCGCCGAAGTCGCCAGCGCCGCATCGCACACGGTCAACGTATGACCCGGAAGTTTTGGTGCCGACGGATCGCGCACCTGAATAACGTGGTCGATGCCACCGAAAACCCGTAGATCACCACCAGCATTGACAATACCACAACGTGCGCCGTCGGTGACCAGTGCGGCGACCGCTTGGTCGACAGCAAATCCCTTAGCAATGCCACCTAAGTCAATCCATAGCGGACGACGAAAATAAACCCGTCGATCATCCAATAATTCAATGTCCTGCCAGGATGTTTTTTGCTCCGGTAGCTGCGCATTCGCAACGACGGGCAAAAAACCATCGGCAACCAACTGCGCAGCGACGGTAAGATCAAACAATCCGAGCGAGCGAGCGCTGATTTTCAAGCCCGCCGAAATGACGGCAAAGGTCCACGGATCAACCATTACCGGATCTAGGAATGCGCTGCGATTGAGTCGACTTACATCGCTATTGGCATCGTGAAAACTCATCAACGCATGCACCCGCGCAACGGCGCTAAAAGCATTCTCCACCGCCACGCTCAATGTCTGCGCATGGTCAGCCGCCGCTCGGATCTCCACGAACGTGCCGAGCCATGGGCGCATTCTGCGCATTTCAGCCATCGGCGAGCATCACTTGCTGAAGCGCCAGCAAACGCTTCACGCCATTCATGACATTACGACTCGACAATGTGGCACCGCTGATATTCGGCACATCATTATCGAGTTCGAATTTATCCTTCAGCGTTTTCCCGGTGAATACTTTGCGCCATGCCGCATCCCGTACCTGACCACCATGCGTTTCACGGTAGACCAATATTTCTATCCCAATGACTTTGCCTTCAGGAGTAAGCGCGCAGCCGAACGTTATGTATTCATGCTTGCCAATGACATCGTCGACGATGAACCAACCAAGCGGCTTACCATCTTTGACCGCACGCCAAGCCTTTTGCGTTTCACTCCGTTGCGTCAGGCCGCTCAGTTCCTTTATTTTTTTTCGCTGCTCACCAGAAAGCGTCAACGGACGATCCTCGAAGGCACTTGCCTCAGGAAATAATGCCCGCTGAGCCTCAGCCTGGGTCAGGTACTCTGCCGACCATCCTGGAGCAACACAAACGACAGTCGGAATCAGTAAGAAGGTAATGGGGTTTAAATGCCACATGACGATCAGAAGTTGTAGCCCACACGCAGGCGGATTTCCTGCTTGGTTTTCTCGATTAAATGCAAGTCCTCTGTCTGGCCGTCATATTTCTCGCCACCGCCCCACAACTGCGGCATCCACGTCAGCGTGAGCCAGATATCTTGGTTGGCGTAGTGAATACTTGGTCCGCCGAAAAAAGACCAGCGTTCTTGACCGACTTCGGTTTCGTATTCGGTTTCGTAAATGACTTCTGCGCCGATGAACCAATTCGCGACGAAGCGGTAGCTCAAACCACTGCCGACCTTGAACTCAAGCTCAACCTCGGGATCGGTCGACCATTCGATACTAGGGTCGAGTCCCTCAATTTCAGCACGGGTTGCGATTGAAGTTTCTATGCCGCCGTTGCCAACCCAGACAAGTTGTCCGTCAAGGAAATACGATTGCAGAGCAAGACCATATTCGAACGAAAGGGTATTTTTGTCCTGGCCTGAATGCGGATCCATCCAACCGTAGTCTACGGCGAACTCCACGGTGGCTCCCAGGCCATCCTTGGCGGTGCTGAGCACGTTATATTTCAACTCGCCCTCAAAGCCGGACGCCTGAAACCCCGTCTTTTTTTCTTCCGGCAAATAACCGCCAATGATAAGACCGCTGGTATCGACCATCATGCCCTTCAAACCGAAGCCTACGGTGAATCGATCGCTCACGCCGTGTTCCAAATCCAGAACCGCATCAAATGCGTTGTAGGTTCCTTGTCCTTTGTCAAAGCGGTTGGTCAGCGTGGCGTCGAGTTCCCACGCACCCTTGGGCAGCGGCTCTGCACCATGCGTGTAACCCAACAAATGTTCGCTGGCGAAGACCGGAGCCGCCGCAGCAGACGCCATCAACACAGCAAACGACCATGCATGTGCACGCTGCGCGGCGATAGCGGAGAGCGGATTCGTCTGAGAGAATTTCGACATAAGAAAACCTTAAAATGGTGCGAGGAAGGTGGATCACATTGCCGTCGACGGTGTGGTCGCCGACGGCCGTGTGGAGAGCGATTGGCTCGGAGAAATAACCATGTGTAATTGATAATGGTTTGCAACATCGTTTTAGATTCAGGTCCGTTACTCCTTTTTCGCCGAGGGTATTTCACCGACTGAGCATCGATCACGTCGCCAACTTGCTGCATGTGAACCAGAAAATAAGGCCACGTCGCAGCACGACCCTGTGGCCCGTAACCCGCAGTCGGTAGCCTCCAACTGTGGCCTCTGAATTACCGCTCTGACGCAGCACACGTCGTGTCATCTGTCTCTTGGTGTGAACGCAGAGCTGTCGTCATTTCAAACAGTTGATTTTCAAGATGTGACTTCGTTGTGCTATGACTGCCCGCCCCAGCGAAAGAACCGGGCACGGTTTGTGCAATAGCGGTGCTTCCCAGTTATTCGATTGGTGTTGGTTCCGTGCGTCGTGCGGGTCCGTCAGTCGACCTGTACGAACAAGGAACGCATCGATGTCCGTCGCCCGCATAGTCCCCCTGTCCATTACTCTTGCAGGCCTTGCTTGGATGCCGGTTTTCACTGCCGAAGCAGACAAAAAGTCGGAGACGATTCCAACGCCTGCACCAGTACCGGTGTTACCGCTTGCTGCTGACAACGATCAGCGCTTTGAACCATTGGCGCCCGTGACTCCTGCTCGTGAAGTCGACCCGA
>JANMYZ010000069.1:0-3885 GCA_031382605.1 Planctomycetota bacterium
TGGACGACGCCTTTGATGCGCGGTGCTGAACCATCTTTTGTGGTAATCAACAAATCTTCGATGGTCAGCACTTCGCCAGCGCGCAGCAATCCTAGGTAGAGTTCAAGGCCGTCGTGTTTGCCGTCGGCAGTTGGTAATTCGCGGGCGATGGCGAAACCATAACCTGGAAGTTGCGTCGCGCGAAGTTCGGCACCCGCCGCCTGAATGACCACGCGTGCGGAGTTGGTAAAATCGAGAAAATCTTCGTCGCCTTGGTTGCTGACGATCAGTGCGTGGTGATGGTTACCAAGCGGTTCCAGGCGAGCGACGACCAGCGCTGGTCGCACGCGATTATTGGCGGCAGCTTCAACCTGTGAAATCGTCAGGGTGTGGGTGGATTCACGTCCGGGCAGACGAAACAGCACGATGCCTGCGCAGTGGCGAGGACGCAGTCGACGAATATCGGCAAGGCGACGCGCGAGCCCGCTTGGCGTGCTGCTGGCGAACAGCAGTAAATGACCCGCATCAATGGACTGAGCCGATATTTTCGTGGCCTGGGCAAAACGCACGGTCAGGAGGTTCTCGTCGCCACGGCGGAATTGTTCGGCGACGCCGCCAGCGGTCAGGGCTTGTTCGGGCGAGAGCGCGATGGCCGCGCGTTTGATTTCTCCGGCGGCGTCATACTGGCTGCATTGTTCGTAGGTCGGCAGACCAATGCGATAGGGCCGCCCAATAGCTTCGAGTTTCGGAATCACGCGATCCAGATCGTTAGCGCCGACCAACGGTGTGCGACCGCTGAAATCAATCGGCAGATACGTATTATAAAATTGCGGCACCACGGTGTCGACGGCATGCATGACGGTGGCCAGATCAGGACTACGCGCCCAGTCGAGCAGCATGGTGACCGACAGATGGGTGCCTGGTGGCAGCGCTGCGCGTAATTGTTGCAGCATCTCTGCGTATGCCGCCAAGCGTTTGGTCGGTACGTCGCTGTCGATTTGCACCCCGATCGTGGCGGCGGTGCTATTGCGCGCGCAGCCGGCAACAATCAAAGGAATGATTTTTTCTGCGACAGTGGCATCCATTTGGCGGGCAATCGCCGCGTCGATGCGCACCACCAGATGTTGGCGACGACCAGGAATCACCACCGAAGCGCGGCCCTGTGGTTCCCATATCCACTCGCCTTCATAGGGGCGAATCAAACCGCAGAGAGAAAATAGGTCTTGTCCGCCGAGTCGATCCAGCGCTTGTCGCTCCGCCGTGCTGAGGCTGCGGTTCACGCCCCAATCCCAGTAATCGATGGGAAATCCTGCCGGTAAAACCATGGGAGCGACGATCGGCGGCGGTGGCGGATTTGGAAATGTTGTCGCCAAACCGATCGCCACGGCCACGGCGACCACCAAGCTGATGATGCCGAGCACGCGACGAACGGCTGGCGTAGGAGGGTCGAGTTCGCTCACGACGATGTCTCAGATGCTTTCTGGAAATACAGAATGGAACAGGAGTACGCAGAGGCGCAGAGGTGAAGGATGCTCAGACTCGACGGAGGTGATCGCTCAAGGTAATCATGTGACGTGCTGCAAAGGATCGCCGTAGCCGAGGACCACCAACGTGCAGGCCTCGACGACTTTTAATCCACGGGCTCGGGCTGCGCTGGCTAAGGGTTCGCCGTCGGCGCCGGGATTGAGCCACAGAATTTGCGGCGCGCAGGCGACGATGTGCTCCAACATTTCAAGCCCAGCGACGGGATTGACGTACATGCAGATAATGTCTGGCCGGCCGGGCACGTGCGCCAGATCGGTGAAGGCCGGTAATCCAGCGATGACGCCACCAACCGGATGCACGGGCCATACGGTGTATCCGCGCTCGCGGTACTTCAGCACCGCTTGATGGCTGTACCGCTCAGGTTTGTTTGAAGCGCCGACGATGGCAACGGTAGGCATCATGCACCTCGGGGTTTGTATGAAGAAATCGCGCTCGGTCCTTGCTCCTGAAGGGCGCTCTGGCGAGCATCCGCGTCTGCCACGGACGGCAAGCACGATGGAGCACATGGATGTCGGAATCCTCTTTGGATACACCGCTGATCACTTTTCTTTCCACCTTTCTTTCACCCCAACTTTCCGCTCAACTTTCCACTGAACTTTCCCCTCCCGCTCAGAACAGCGCCTTTCCCGCACGGGCAAGGTTGTTCTGTGATCAGCGATTACTCGGTATTTTACCAGCGGATCTGCGAGGACTTGGTGAGTGGCCTGGTTCTGGTGGCTCGTTGCTGCTGGCTGCTGCCTGTGGCGCTGCGGTAGCCGAAGAACCGCGCGGAGGCCGCGTGGTCGTGGTGGTGCCAGCATCGGCGCTTAGCGATCCCGCGTTGCTGGTCGCCGCACATATGGCCGTGCGTTTGCATGTGACAACGCTGACGTTGGTCGTGGTCAGCACGGACCCCGCTATCATTGCGCCGTTGATTGAGCTTGGTTGGCGGCGCGCCGGCGCAGGTCCGGTGGTGGTGACCTGCGCGCCGGTTGATGGTGCGTCGTTGCCGCCGACGCTCAAAAAACGGCAAGAATGGCAGCCCGTACATTTACGAACGCTATTACCCGGCACCTTGCCGCCGTGGCCGGTGGATGGCGCCAGCATGCCCCCAGCAGCGGCTAGCGATTGGTTGGCGTGGTTAGCGATACGTGAACCAGATTTAGTGGTGGCAAATCTTGCCGCTGGCTGGCGTGAACAAATTCCTAGTCCCGCGTTGTTGTGTGCTCTGGCGCAGTTGGCCGGTGAAGGGCGACGGGTGTGTTGGCGCGTCCCAACGGGCACCGATGTGCGTCCGTGGCTTGATGCGATGCAAGAAATCGGTCGGCGTGGACTGGCGCTGAAACTCCTGGTCAATGCCAATGATTTACCGCCGCGCCCACAGTTAGCGCCGCTGACAGGTTGGTGGATATTGGTGCCCGCTGACACCAATGAAGCCGCCGCGATGATGGCACATGCGCTCGACAGCGAAGACCCGGTGGTGATTGGTCTGACGCCGACGATCCCAGTGATGCTGCCGCCATGGCCAGCGAAGCAGGCCTATCATCCTGGGCGAGGACGTTGGCTCAAACACGGCGCCGCCGCCACGTTGGTGTGCGATCAGCGCACGTTGTCAGTCACCGCTGCCGCTGCGATTGTCCTGGGAAATGAAGGGGTACAGTTGGGCGTGCTGCTGTGCACCAGCGTTTTGCCGTTGCCCGTTGGCGATCTGGATCACGCCGGCAGCGGACCACTGATGGCGTGCGGCAATGATCTGGGCATCGCGTTGGCATCGGCAATGACCGATCGCGATGTCCACGTTCATATCGTCGGCAACGTAGCTTCGGCGGAGGTGATCGTCACAGCGGTGCGCAAGATTCTCGGGACGACCTTCTAAAAGCGGCAAGGCATTGAATCACGGGACGGGCGGATTTTTTTTCGACCAAGGCAAAGAAAATCGAACAGGAGGCGCGGAGACCAGGAGATCGGAGGAGTGGAAATGAATTCTCTCCGACAAGGATACGTGTTCTCGTGTTCTCGCGTCCCAGCGGGACGCCATGAAAATAGCCCGGCACTTTCAGTGCCGGGAATAATGTTGGCGACGAAAATCGAACAGGAGGCGCGGAGACGAGGAGATCGGAGGAGGGGAAATGAATTCTCTCCGACAAGGATACGCGTTCTCGTGTTCTCGTGTTCTCGTGTTCTCGTGTTCTCGTGTTCTCGTGTTCTCGTGTTCTCGCGTCCCAGCGGGACGCTATGAAAATAGCCCGGCACTTTCAGTGCCGGGAATAACGTTGGCCACGACCACAGTCCCGTAGGGACGACTTAAACGTTGGAAATTTCCGTCGACCATCCGGGACTAAGCGGAAAAACGCGCTTGTCCCAGGCACTTCAGTGCCTGGG
>JANMYZ010000073.1:0-3534 GCA_031382605.1 Planctomycetota bacterium
GTGCTCTGCCATGGCTACCTCGCCGCGCCGATCGAAGTTCGGCTCTTGGCCGAACACCTTCACCGCCTTGGTCACACCGTTTATGTTCCACGTCTGACGGGTCACGGGACCGCGCCAGAGCAACTCGCCAACGCCACCGCAGAAGATTGGTTGCGCTGCTATTTACGCGCGGTCACGGTATTAAAGGCCACCTGCCAACGCGTCATTGTTGGCGGATTTTCTGCGGGCGGCATGCTGGCCCTGGAAGCCGCCGCGATGAATCCCGATGTGCTGGGTTGTTTCGCGATCAGTCCATCGCTTCAGTTGGTCGATCCGAAAGCCAAGTTAGTGCCGCTGGTGATGACGTGGAATCAGGTGATGGATAGTTTGCACCTCAGCGCTGCCAAATATGAACAACTCACCAATCGTCCAGAGAACATCGACAGTAACTATCCCGTGAATTATCTTTCCGGCGTATACCAACTCGAACGCATGATCCATCGTTGCCGCTCGCATCTGAGCAAGGTCACCGCGCCAACGCTGATCGTCCAAGCCGATCACGACCCCGTGGTTAAACCAGAAAGCGGCAAGGAAGTCATCGACACAATTGGCTCCGAAGAAAAAGAACTCGCGATGATGGCCTTCAATCGTCACGTCATCGTCCGTGGCGAAGGCCACGAGGCCGTGCTGGAGCGGATTGGAGAATTTGTCCAGCGCTTGGCGCAACGCTCGCGGCCGATGGTGGTCAAGCGGCAGTAGCGCGGATGGCGCATTTGCGCGCCAAACGGAAGCTTGGTGCATCCGGATTCGTATGGCGTCCATGCGATCGCAGCACTGCTGGCCGCCTCGTCGGCTTTTACCTTTGACCGCACTCGTTCGCCCCCTTATCTCAACGACTCATCTCATCCGAACGGTCAACCCCATGTCCACCACGCCTACCATCATCTACACCTTGACCGACGAAGCGCCGGCGCTGGCGACGTATTCGTTTTTGCCGATCGTGCAGGCGTTTGCCAAGCACTCGGGAATCAACGTCGAGACCCGCGATATTTCGCTCGCTGGGCGCATTTTGGCGGTGTTTGCCGATCAGCTGCCGCCCGCTCAGCGCACCGCTGATGCCTTGGCTGAACTTGGCGCCCTGACGTTGAAGGCCGAAGCCAACATCATCAAGCTGCCGAACATCAGCGCTTCGATTCCGCAGTTGAAAGCCGCTATCGCCGAGCTGAAGGCCAAGGGTTATGCGCTTCCTGAATTTCCTGAGACTCCTGCAACGGACAGTGAAAAAGATGCCCGTGCGCGTTATTCCAAGGTCTTGGGCTCGGCGGTAAATCCCGTGCTGCGTGAGGGCAATTCCGATCGCCGTGCGCCGAAGGCGGTCAAAGCCTACGCGCGCGCCCATCCACACGCCAACCTGGCCTTTGCGCCGACCTCAAAAACCCGCGTCGCGGCGATGAGCGACGGGGATTTCTTCGGCAACGAAAAATCGTTTACCGCATCCGCTGCGACCAACCTGCGCATCGAGTTGGTGAAAGCCGATGGTTCGATCCAGGTACTCAAAGACAAAACTCCGCTCAAGGTCGGTGAAATATTCGATGTGACGGTGCTGCGCAAACAATCGCTCATCACCTATTTCGAAAAGCAGATCGCTCAGGCGAAAGCTGATGGCGTGTTGTTGTCGCTGCACCTCAAAGCTACCATGATGAAGGTTTCTGACCCGATCATTTTCGGCCACGCCGTACGGGTATTTTTCAAAGATTTGTTCGCCAAGCACGGCGCGACCTTTACCAAACTTGGCGTCGATCTGAACAACGGCTTCGGCGATTTGGTGGCTAAAATTCAAACGCTGCCAGCTGAGCAAAAGGCCGCGATCGAAGCCGACATTAACGCTGCCTACGCCAACGGCCCAGGCCTGTCCTATGTCAATTCCGATAAAGGCATCACCAACTTGCACGTTCCCAGCGACGTCATCGTCGATGCGTCGATGCCAGCGATGATTCGCGCAGGCGGAAAAGTTTACGACGCCCAAGGAAAACTTCAGGACACCCTCGCGCTCATTCCTGATCGCAGTTATGCCGGGGTGTACCAGGCCACGCTGGATTTCTGCAAGACCCACGGCGCGCTTGATCCCAAAACCATCGGCAGCGTGCCCAACGTCGGCCTGATGGCACAAGCAGCGGAAGAATATGGCTCGCACAACAAGACCTTTGAAATCCCCAGCGCCGGCACCGTTCGCGTGGTCGATGACAGCGGCAAAACGCTTTTTGAACACTCCGTCGCGGTCGGTGATATTTGGCGCGCTTGCCAGGCCAAAGATGCGGCAATTCAGGACTGGGTGAAACTTGCGGTAAAACGCGCTCGTTTGAGCGACACTCCGGCCGTATTCTGGCTCGATGAAAAGCGCGCGCATGACGCTCAGGTTATTGCCAAAGTGAAAACCTATCTCGCCGGCCACGACACCAAGGGACTGGATATTCGTATTCTTGAACCCGCTGCCGCAACGCTCTTTACTCTTGAACGAATCAAGGCTGGCAAAGACACCATTTCGGTAACCGGTAATGTGCTGCGCGATTACCTCACCGATTTGTTCCCTATTCTTGAAGTGGGTACTTCGGCAAAAATGTTGTCCATCGTGCCGTTGCTCAACGGCGGAGGTTTGTTCGAAACCGGTGCCGGTGGCTCGGCGCCAAAGCATGTGCAGCAATTTACTGAAGAAAATTTCCTGCGCTGGGACAGCCTCGGCGAATTCTTTGCTTTGGCCGCGTCCTTCGAACACCTCGGCGAGATGTTCCAACACGCTAAGGCAAAATTGCTGGCCGAAACCCTTGACGAAGCGAACGGTAAGTTTCTTGAGTACGATAAATCGCCAGCGCGAAAAGTCGGCGCCGGTATCGACAATCGCGGCTCGCACTTTTATCTCGCGCTGTACTGGGCCCAGGCCCTGGCCGCGCAAAATAAGGATGCTGCCCTGAAGGCGATCTTTACTCCGCTCGCAGCACAACTGACTGCCAACGAACCAAAGATCGTTGCCGAAATGATCGCCGTCCAAGGCAAGCCCGCTGACATCGGTGGTTATTACTTACCAGATCCGGCCAAAGCGAACGTCGCCCTGCGCCCCAGCGCGACGTTCAATGGGATCTTGGCAACGGCGATGAAGTAAGGCTCACTACTCGGCATCATCGTCCAACGATGCCGGGACCGAAACAAAGTTGCCGTTCCGGCAGGCACGGCTCTTTCGGTAGCTGAATAAGCCCTCTTTAGGAAGCTCTGCATCACGAGTATTATTCACCAAAGATTCAGGCCGGCCAAAGTCAGTTGTAGGATTTCCGCATCTCGTGGTAATTCATCCTAGAAACCGCAGTAGAGAACCATTTTACCGCAAAGCCGCCAAGAGCGCAAAGGACTTACAGCAAAAATAAAATTCACCTGTTTGGTGAAGCCGTTGAGCACCTAGATTTCAAATCTAACCCTTGGTTTTCTTAGCGTCTTTGCGCCTTTGCGATGGAAGTTTAAATTCCTACTGCTGTGTTTAGGCTCAACCCTTAATAAATTACCGCA
>JANMYZ010000099.1:0-5951 GCA_031382605.1 Planctomycetota bacterium
CAGCGATGATCATGTTGCGCATGCAGGTTCCCCAGGCCGAACTCGTTGCACTCGAAAATGCAGTTTCTTGGTTATGGAATCGGGGTGAGATTGACGATTTTTCTGAGGGAAAACTGAGGCCGTTGTCGTTGATGACTGAGCACATGAACCGTAACGAAATGTACGTAAAGCAGATGAATGATGACGGTGAGCGGATGAAAAAACGCAGCGAACTGCAGCTGCCTTCAGTTGTTTCCTGTTTACGAAAAGCAGCGGCCTGGAGTTTTATTAATAATCTCTACGGCGAGGAAATGAATAGACCAACGGCGGCTATGATACCTTCGCCACAGCAGTCGCGGATAGCCGCTCTGGCGTTGATTGATGACGGAGATGTCGGATCAGCGGCGTTGCGACAACTGGTCAATCGACTTGAAATGCGACTTTCCATTCCAGCGGTGCTCACGTTGAAATCTGGCCTGGTCGATATCTTACGCTGGGGGGATGGCTCTTACTGGCTGTCACAATTCCATCGTGCTAAAGAAAGTAGATATACTGAAGAAGAGATAGCAGAACTATTTTCGCGTTATCAAACAGAGGAGCTCCAGTCGGTCATTATTCGCATGGTCGCTCCGCTTTTGCAGCAGGCATCGGTGAGTGATTTAATCGCCTTGGTTGGTGATCAGGGCATTAGCCGTTGGACTGAACCGTTGGTCGTGCATACGATCGGCGACAACGCGTTGCGTACCCTGGCCTATCATTTTGGCTGTGATCCGAGAGTGCTGATAGGTCGCGATCCGCTGGCGCCGTGGACTCAGCAAGAGGCGCTCGCCACCGCTCGGGCATTGCAGGATTGGTGGCAGACGAATCAGAAAAAAACGCTGGCCGAACTTTTGTCTGGTGCGATTGATAAAATGAGGATCCAAGATGTGGCTCGCTTAGTCGTGCAAACGAAAGTCGAGGACCGCATTCCTTTATTTGGTCACATTGCCAGGTTGTGGTCAGCGGTTCCGCCGATGGATCCTGACCCTGTTAGCCTCGCACAAATACTTTTTGCCGACAAGCAGAGCCATGTGCTCGACAGCGTCATCGCAACGTGGTCGGTCGCTGGTCGGCTACGCGCCCTGCTGGCGGCTTGGCATGAAGAGCACGGCAATAGCTCCCCGATCAATGCGCTGCTGAGCGAATACCTGAAGCCAGAGAAGATGGAGGAGAAAGGCGACTGGAAGATTGATTTGGGAGGTGGGGCATACGTCAGTCGCTCGGTTGTTGATCATGAAGAGTCGGTCATCGACTTGATCACTTGGTATCCTACGCAGGAACGTTTACCGCGCTTGATGGCTGCCGTTATCAGGCTTGGTGATCATAATTCTGGATCGCTGATGGCAGAAAGGCTGGCATCAGCAAGGTCGCTTTATTTTGATCCTAACCCCGAACTCATGGCGTGGTGGGATCTTAAAGAAGATCCGACAGGTCGACGAGTGCCGCGAAATGAAAATGAACCGGAGAAGGAGCGGCGAGCTCGTCTGGCCGTACGATTAACCATCATGGGACTTTTGTTGGGTAACCAAAATCCTGCACATGAGGAATTGGTGAAAAGTCATTTTTTACGTGACGCACCGTCTCTAGACAGCGTCCCGGTTATCGGGAAATTATTTCACAGTCAGGAAGAAAAAGCGGTTCTGCCACCAGCAGATCTTCGCATTGCCGACATCGCTGCGTGTTTCATATGCGGCATGAGCAGCGAGTCGTTCAGCGATTTCTTGGGAACGCCGCAAAAAGAGCGTTCATGGACAAGGTCCAGCCTCAAAGACACGAAAGCTGTACGCGATAAAATTATCGCGATTCAACGCGCTCTCATCGCCTCTGCCTTGTCATCGGCGCTCGAAGCAGCGAATTTTCCGATCGTGATTCCTGGCGTCACGGATGTCGATCGCACGTCGATCGATGCTGATGCACCTTTGTATTGAGCACTCGTCGATCCGCTGGTGGATGCGCGATGAGCTGTCGTTTAAAGCGGCGAGCGCAGGCGCAACAGCGAACTAACCGCGTGGGTATCTCAGGCCGCCAACAGCGCTCTTTCTGGGTGCTTGCACGCCGTGAGATGTGCGCATACCTGTCGCGCTCATTTCACAGAGCGGAGAATATGATGCGCCAGTCTTTTCGTTTCTTCAGTTGCACGATACTGAATCTTGCGCTGGCCGCGTATGCACTGCCGGTCGCATTGGCTGGTGAGGCGACCGTTCCGGCGGTGGTGCCGGCTGCGACCGCTGCCGCGCCGGTGTGGACCATGCCTGAGGCGGAGAAAAAAGGATTGATGGCGGTGGTCGAACGCGCCATTGCCGCTGGGTTTCCCGATGCGAAGGGCGGGACGTTCATGTATGGGAAAGTTAATCACAAGATAACGCTAAAAATTGGTTCGTCGTCGTACAAGCAGGACCAAAGTTACGATGGTCTGCACCTGCGCTTGGCCGATGGTCGCTTACTGATGAATCTTCGATGGGTAATGCCGACCAGCGGCGAAGGCGCGGTAGATATTAGTAAATTGGAAACGGTCGATCCGGATAAACTGGTCGAGTTGGGTGCGAAAAGCCCGAACATGCAGCAATGGAATGATATCGAACAAGCAGAAGCGCATCTAAAGAAGCTTTTTACTGAGGAGGACAGGCAGAAGATGCATGCAATTTTCAAGGCGAAAGAGTTATTAATTTTGACTCAGAGCTACGGTGATTCCTTTTTTTTAGCGATGGTTATTTTGCGCTTGCAGGTTCCCAATGCTGAGCTCGTAGCTCTCTCTGGCTCACTCAATGATTTATGGGATGAAGATTCCGCCGCTGTTTTTGCGGGCAGGGCCTCGGTCTTGCAGTTGATGCCAGGAGATCAGCAGTCCCGCTGGCAAGAGCGAGCGAAGCGCATGCAGCAGATGAAAAACCTGACCTTGCCACCAGCAGCACTCGTGCTGCGTCGACAAGCGATCCGCTATTTTGTGGGGCAATGGTATGTCGATGAAACCATGGGCTGGCAGCAATCACAACTGCAGCCCAGCATGACCACGCAACAGTCGGCGACGGCGGCGTTGTCGATGATCGACGATAGCGATGTGGGCGCGGTCGCTTTGCGGGCGCAGATCGCGCGCTTTCAGCAGCGTGCTGCCATCTCGACTGATATTACCGCTGATGCAGATTTGGCCACCATGTTGATGTGGTGGGAGGGTGGCAATCAACAAACGCACATGTCGATGAGCGACGATACGAATGAAGTCCAAGAGAGCGCAGAAGCATTGCAGAAAATGTTGGCAAACATGCCCGCTGATCAACGGCAGCAATTCATTGCATCAGGGGTGATCAAACGTTTGCGGGCGATTCCCATTGGTGAATTGGTCGCCTTGGCTAGCGACCAACGGACCAGTCGGTGGGTCGACGGTAAGTGTGTGCGCACGGTCGGCGACAACGCTTTGCGTGCTCTGGCAGAGCGTTTTTTCTTTGATCCACGGGTGCTGGTTGATCGCAATCCGTTGGCGCCTTGGACGGACGAAGAGCGCATTGTTACGGTAAAAAATTTGCAAACGTGGTGGTCGGCCAATCAGAAAAAGTCTTTAAGCGAACTTCTTGCGGGGGCGATTGGTAAAATGTCAGTAAAGGATCTTGCTCGCTTGGTGACGAAATCTGGTGACAAAGATCGAGCTGAGTTGTTGGCGAATATGGCAAAACTTTGGACGACAACCGCGCCGAAAGATCCTGAGCCCGTCCCGCTCGCACAGATTCTTTTTGCTGCCAAAGCCAGCAAGGCGCTTGACGCCGTGGTGGCGCCGTGGCCGGTGAGTGGCCGACAACGTACCGTGTTGGCGGCTTGGCATCAGGAACACGGCAAGCCCACGCACGTTGATGCGTTGTTGGTCGACCAATTAAAGCCGCCAGCGGTGGTGACCAAGCCGACGGCTGGGGGCACCGAAAAAGCGCCTGCTCAATCGGGCGAGGATGAAGAAGGCGTTGATTTAGAAGATATGGCTGAGGCTGATTTTAGCGGTGGTTCGTCTGAGTTACGCAATGCACTTCGTTTAGTTATGCGTTATCCCACGGCTGACCGACTTAATCGGGTGATGGCCGTTATTACCGCACCGGCCAAAGACGACGATGGCGAGCATCTCTTGAATGCTGTCGTTTCGATGTCGTGGGGAATGCAAGACGAACTGACTGCATTATGGGGCGAGGACCGTCAAAGTGGTATGAACCGTTTCAGTAATGGCGAAGAAAAACCGGATATGGAAAAGCGCGCACGTGCGGCGGTGCCGCTGGTATTAATGGGACTGCTGTTGAACGATCAGCGTCCAGCGCCGAAAAATATGATTCAGCAATACTCGCACCGAGGAACGCGAACGATTAACGGAGTCGAACAAAAACAATTGCCGCCCGCCGCAGACCTGCGCATCGCCGATATCGCGGCCATGATGTTTCGTCAGATGTATTACAGTCTACCGCTTGATGATTTACTCGGAAAACGTCAGCAGCATCAGCGTGACGATGAGATGGACCTTGGTGCAGTAAAAGTTGAGCGCGATAAATACATCACCACCCAGCGCACGACGATTGCGGCAGCGTTACCTCTGGCGCTGAAAGCGGCGAATTTGCCCACCGCGATTCCTGGTGTCACAGATGTCGTTCCCGTTGCTACGGGAAATGACGAACCCGTTTTTTGACCACTCGCGTTTACTGACCATACGTTTTTTTAATCTCTTCCCCCCCCAATTTTTTCTGAACGCCAAGGAAAACCGCATGTCTGATCTCGCACTGCTCGAAGACGTCGCCCGCACCCGCAGTCAATTAACTGCCGCCATTGCTGGTCGCGTGGTCGGCCAAACCGAGGTGGTTGAGGCGGTTCTTACCGCCATTTTCGCCGGTGGGCACGCCTTGTTAGTTGGCGTACCTGGCCTGGCTAAAACGCTGTTGGTCAAAACCGTCGCTGATGCGCTCGGTTGGCAATATCGGCGTATTCAATTCACCCCTGATCTGATGCCTGCTGATATCACGGGCACGGATATTTTGCGCGAAGATAAAATCAGTGGCGAGCGGCGGCTCGACTTCGTTCCCGGTCCCGTATTCGGCAACCTCATTTTAGCTGATGAAATCAATCGTACACCGCCCAAGACTCAGTCGGCGCTGTTAGAGGCGATGCAAGAACACGCCGTCACGGTTGGTGGCCGCACCTATCCTTTGCCGGATCCGTTTTTTGTTTTGGCAACGCAAAATCCGATTGAGCAAGAAGGCACCTATCCGCTACCCGAAGCTCAGCTCGATCGTTTTCTGTTAAGCATTTATTTGGATTATCCCACGGTGCAGGACGAACGAACCATCGCCGCGCTGGATACGCGCGTTCGCGCGAGTGTGTCGTCGGTGTTGGATCAGCAGAATTACCGCATTTTAGCCGATGTCGTCGCGCGCATTCCGGTGCCGCAGCCCGCCATCGATTACGCGGTCAAACTCGTCCGGGCGACGCGTCCCAAAGCGGCTGCGGGTGAAACAGTGCTGCCATATATTACCGACCACGTGGCCTGGGGTGCAGGTCCGCGTGCGGCGCAAGGCTTGGTTGCTGCGGCGCGTGCTCGGGCGGCGCTGCACGGCTTGCCTGCGGTCGGCCTTGATGACATCCGCGCGGTGGTGCCGTTGGTATTGTCGCATCGTATCGTGCCGAGTTTCCAGGCTGCTGGTGCCGGTATTGATGGTCGCGTGATCGCCGCAAAATTGTTGGAGCTGGTGCGCCCGTGACCGCGTTGACGGTGCAAACTATTCCGCGCCTGTCGCAAGGCACGCTTGAATTGGCCGCTCGTCGCGCGGTTGAGGGCCTTTATGCCGGGCGGCATCGCTCGCCTTTTACCGGTTCAGCGGTGGAGTTTAGCGATTATCGTCAGTCTCAACCAGGTGATGATCTGCGCGCGGTGGACTGGAAAGCTTACGGACGCAGCGATCATCTGCTGATTC